>DAIDJI010000512.1 GCA_027451455.1 Planctomycetales bacterium
CTGTGGTTTACGGACGGGGCCTGTTGCGGAATCACCACGGCCTGGCCTGGCTCATGCGCCTCCCACCGAGACCAACCGAGGACGGCGATGGCAAGAAGCACGCCAGCGGCCAGGGCCGCGGCGACGGTCCGATCCGACCGGCCGGCGCCGGAAGGTGGGACAGCGGAAGTCTTTGAGCCCTCGCGTAGGCCAGGCGAGTCGCCCGCGGTGATCCCAAGACCATCCTCCAGCACGGTCGTCGAGCGGGCCTCGTCCTCATTGGTCTCGGAGGGGTCGGCCTGGATCGACCACCACGAAGGGAATTCCTCGATCAAACGCTGCTCGCCTGAGCCAAAGCTTCCGGACATCGGCGTTCCGATGATAAGCTCGGCTCCACAGGCCGGGCAGCGGGTTTGCCTCCCGGTGTGTCGGTCCTCGGCCTTGAATACCCGACCGCAGCCGCAGACGACCCGAATCATCGATCCGCCCCCCCGCGATCGCGGACAAGCCCGCACGCAACTGATCGTATTTCGTCGATCGTGGCCTTTCGCCTGGCGTTCACGTGATCTTATGTGCGACCGCCCAACACCGGCAAGAGGAGGCCGTGAGGATCGCGGCCGCCGCTGAGACGCGAACGGGGGGCCATGGCCGCGGGGCATTGCAGTTCTTATGGTTATGATCTGATTGAGGGGCGGACCGCGAGATGCTAGACTGAGCAGATCGGACCCTCGCCGGCCGTGCGGGGCCCGTCGTCGATGAAGCCGCACCCCGAGGAATCCTAATGCTGGACCCCACGGCCTCGCGATTCGGGCAAGCGGCCCTGCTCAGTGGCCTGCTGGACGAGGCGGGCCTACGTGCGTGCTGGGAGGCGTTGCCGCCCGAGAAGCGAGATGTCGCCGAGCATCTCGACCGCCGCCTCGCCCGTCAGGCCGTGCAGTCCTCGGCGCTGACGCTCTGGCAGGCCCAGCAGCTTCTCGCGGGCCGGACCAATGGGTTCAAGGTCGATCGCTATCTGCTGCTGGAACTGCTTGGGCAGGGGGGGATGGGACGTGTCTATCTCGCCCGCGACACCCGGCTGAACCGAAGAGTTGCCCTGAAGATCCTGGCGCCGGAACGGATCAGCAACCCGAGGGCGGTCGCTCGATTCCAGCGCGAGGCGCGGGTCGGGGCGCAGTTGCAGCACGAGAATCTGGTACGGGTCTACGACTTCGGTGAGTCGAACGGCCGCTTCTTCCTCGTGATGGAATACATCCAGGGGAAGACCATCGGTGGCCTGATCTCGTCGAAAGGGCGATTGCCTCCAGCGGTGGCGGTCCGTCTGACCCGCCAGGTCGCGCTGGCGCTGGATCATGCCCATCAGAAAAAGATGATCCACCGCGATGTCAACCCGTACAACGTCATGGTGACCGAGGAAGGTGTCGCCAAACTGGCCGACCTTGGCCTGGCGATTGAGTTGAACGAGGAGGCGCAACGGGTCACTCGCGAGGGTGCGACCGTCGGCACGTTCGATTACGTGGCCCCCGAGCAGGCGAGGCACTCGCACTCGGCGGACATCCGGAGCGATATTTACTCGCTGGGTTGCAGCCTGTACCACATGCTGACGGGGCACGTCCCGTTTCCCAGTCCGAGCCTCCCCGAGAAGCTCTTCGCGCACCAGGCCATGGAGCCTGAGCCACTGGAGAAGGAGGCGCCGGGGTTGCCGGCGGGTCTGGGCGATGTCGTCCGGAAGATGATGCGGAAGCAGCCAGAGGATCGGTACGCGACGCCGATGGAGGTTGTCCAGGCCCTGGAGCCCTACTCGGGTGCGGTCTGGGTCCCTGGTACGGCACCATCGCCATCCCCATCGGGCGAGATTCCGGCAGGCCGGGGCTCGGGATCGCATTCTTCGGGGGCCGTTGCGGCGGCGGCCCCGGTTGCTCTGGCGCCCTCGGTCGCTGCGCACGACAGGCCGATGTCTGCCAGCAACGAGCTCGACGATCCAGGGGTCCCGCTACTGACCCCGACCGAGGAGGGGGCGGACGACTTCCCGATGCTGGACCTGGGCCCGGAGCCGCCGCTCCGCGAAGTGGCGGCGAGGTCGCGAGCCTTGACAGGTGTTGGTCTCTCGTTGAGGTTTCGTCCGACGGCTCAGGAGACGCAGGGCCAGGCCTCGGAGGTCGCCGAGGCGGCTCCATCAAGTGCGCCGGGGACCGCAACGCTCCGGATCGGACACCAGACCCGGCCACGCTGGCGCGTTCTCTGGATACCGGTGGCCGTCGCGACTGCGGCGGTCGCCGCCGGTCTAATGCTGACCGGCCGGCTCTTCCCGCCCCGAACGACCACACCGCCTCTTACCTCCCGAACCACGAAGCCGCTCCCGGATCGTCCTGATGGGCGTACACACGTGAAGTTTGAGGGCCCCGCCATTGCGGTTCGCGGTCAGGGAACCACGGACGAGATCGTTCCGGCGAAGAACCTCGCGGATGCGATCCGGGCCGCCCTTGGCCCAAAGGGACGCGCTGGCTTCGTGGAGCTGCGCGATCACGGTCCTCTCTCGATCGCCCCGGGCGACATCCCCGACCTTCGGACCGGCAGCGGGAGCTTGGAGATCCGCGCCGCGGCCGGCGATCGGCCGGTGATTGAGGCACGGATGGAGGCGAAAAAGTCCTGGATGGCGACCGGCTCGGCGGTCTCGCTGACGCTCTCTGGGCTGACGATCCGCGTCCATCCGCCGAGGTCCGCGAATGGCGAGGCCGTCCTCCCGCTCCTCCAGGCGGCCGGCCGGGTCCGCCTGGAGCGCTGCTCGTTCGAGGTGGTCGGCGATCGGACGATCCCTGGACTCCGCGCCCTGAACTCTGAGGGCGTAACGGTCTCGGTCGACCGCTGCTGGTTCCGTGGGTTCGACGAGGCGATCCAGGTTCGGGCATTTGACCAGACCGCGGCCGAGATCCGGCAGTCGATGTTCGTCCCCGGGGCTGGAGCCGTGGGTTCTCCGATGGGTCCTGAGCCGGGCCGGGGCTGGGCGATTGGTCTGGAGATCCTGCCCGGCAGGGCATCCGCGAAGGGCCCGAAGCGTCGCCTGACTCTCGATCACTGCACGATTGAAGGCAGCGGCCTGCTCGCCATCGACGGTGACGCCGGGCCCGCGCCGATGCCGGTCGTCGTGGAGCACTGCGCCGTCCGGGCTGGAGCGATCCTCGCCTGGAAGCCCCACAAGCTCGGCGATCGTCTCGACGCCGTAGTCCAGTGGAAGGGGAACGGCAACCAGCTCCACGTCCTGGGCCCATCCTGGGTGGTGATGTCCCGTTCGGCGATGACGCCCGAGCTCTCGCTGGGAGCCATCGACCTTTCCAGTTGGTCGAACTTCGTCTCCCGAGAGGCCGACCCGATCCGGACGAGGATTCACTACCAGGAGACGAAGCACGAGCCCGGGGCGATGCCTCGTCCCTCCGATTTCGAGATCGATTCGACCCGGGCCCTCGACGACCGCGCCGGGGCGGATGCGGCGGTCGTCGGGCCGTGGAGCCGGAAGGAGTAGGCCGGGTTCTCGAAGGGAGTTACTTCCGAGAAACCTTCGCACTGAACCGGGCCAGCTCGTACTCGGCATCCACCCGGTCGAGTTCGGCGGTCAGGAGATTCATCTGGGTTACCTGACCGAGCTTGAAGAGCTTTTCCAACTGATTCTCGTTCTGTTTGAGGCTGTCCACCTGGGCTTCCAGGATCGTGATGCGTTCCTGGTCGGACTTCGCTAGGTCGAGCTGGATCGCGTAATAACGCTTCATCGCGTCGAAGTAGTCCTGAATCGATGCTGCGCCGTGCTTGAACTGCTGGAACGCGATATCGCGAATCTTCAGGGCGACCTCGAGCCGCTTGCGGCCCAGTTCCTCAAGCTCGGTCGTCCCGGCCAGTGCCGGCTCCGGGGGAGTCGTCGGCCTCGCGGCGGATGGCTGTGCAGCAGGACCGGCCGTCACCGGGGTCTGCGGGCCACCCCAGGCGCGGTAACCGACCATCCCCGTCCCGGCGATCAGGGTTCCGGCCGCGACGACCGCGGCGGCCGATTTCAACTGGCTCCAGAACATCATGCGGAGGACTCCTTCAGAAAGGGCGACGGCCGACGCCGGGCCCGATCCGGCCCGGAGCGCGGCCCGGACTGTCACCGGGATCAGCGATTTTAAAAGGGTTTCCACGGTCGATGAAGGCAAGGCGAGGGCGACCGCCGGGACGATCCCGCGGCGGGTCAGCCGATCTCGGAGGCGCTCCCGGCCCCGAGCCAGGCGACTGCGGACCGTCCCGCCGGGCCATCCGAGGTAGTGGGCAGCCTGCTCCTGCGTCATCCCTTCCAGGTCGCAGAGGAGGACGGCCGACCGGTATCGATCGGGGAGCCGCGCCAGCTCCTCTCGGACGATCGCTTCTCTGTCGTCTTCATGCTGCGGCTCGTCGATCCGCTCCGACTTGGCGGCGCGATGTTCGCGGGCGCGCCTCCGGGCGTCGGCGGCCCGCTCGCCCGAGGCGACCCGCCCGGCGACCGAGAGCAGCCAGGGCGCGATCGAGTGCGTCTTTTGCAGGGCCGGTCGCCCGGCGGGCTCGCGCCCGTCGACCCGGCCGAGGAAGGTCCCGTTCAGCTCGAATTCCGGCGGGCGGGTCGCCGCGAC
>DAIDJI010000513.1 GCA_027451455.1 Planctomycetales bacterium
TCGCCGCCATTGCCCGAGATCACGTTACCCTGCGGCGGCCGGACGAGGACCTGCGATACGGGCGACGGCGGAAGCGGGCTGGTCATCCGCCCGGCCGGGTTGTTCGGGTCGCCATTCGCATTGAGCCCGACCAGGCTCCCCCCGATCGTGTTCCCCGACGATCGAACGAGCAGGCCGTTTCCGGGGAAGTCGACAATCTGGAGCGCCTCAACCACCGAGTTGCCGCCGTCGAGGATCAGCCCGTTGCCTCCGCCATGCAGGGCGGATCCGTCGATCGTCAGGAGCAAGCCCGAGAGGTTGTTGTAGCCGACGGCGGAAGTCCCGTCGAGGATCGCCGGGTCGGTCAGGGCCGGCAGAGGGACCGCGCCCGCCGACCCGCTCCCAACCGGGATCGTATGATCGGCCGCGGTGATGGTCACTCCGCTAAACACAATCTGATCGGGCGCCATGGCCGTCCCGGTGTGGAGCGCATCGGCCCGCTCGATCACGTAGCGAAGATCGCCCGCGTTCCCCGAGCCCACCCCATTATCGGCCAGGCTGTTGACAATGAAGGTCGTCGGTAACCGACGATCCTCCAGCACCTCCAACCGTTCCCACCGGCGACGCGCCCGCCGCCCTAGGCCCGAGCCGCCCATCGATGACTTCCCCATGCGGATTCCCCTCGATACGACCAGGTAGCCCGGACAACCTGACGGCGTCATCCGACGACACCCACCTGACGGGGGGATCCTACAATCTCGGTGCTTTGTGGGAAACAGGCTACATGGGAAAAATATGGCAAATCGACCAACAAGGCCATTCGGCGGGAAGGAGGAAAGGATCGGAGGGAGTGGGTTCATCCGACCGGGCGGATGGCCGACTGGATGGCGAGGGCGAGCTCCTCGGTGCGCTGGCTGCCGATGACGAAGGTGGAGCCGTCGACCAGCTCGATCCGGACGCCCCGGCCGCCACGGGCGATCAAAACACGCTCGCCGTCGCGGCCGGCGCGGACGCCCCAGAAGCCGTAATCGGCGATCGGTCGGAACGAGATTGGCTCGACCCGCTTGATTCCGGCGGCCGGGATCTCTCGGCGATAGATCGGAATCCAGCCGAACCAGACGCGGACCTCGGTCGGGGTGACCTCGGTCGTCATCCGAAGGACGACCACCGCGAGCGAGAGCAGGAGCAACGTTCCGATCGCAACGCCTGCGATCAGCTCGCGCGACCAGGCGTTCCGATGGAGGAACCCCATCGCGGTGAGTGCCTCGACGGCCGCGATGATCGCGTAGACACGCCAGTCGAAGTATTGCTCCTCGTGGAAGAGGGCCGTCGCGGGGGGCAGAGCGGCGACCGTCGAGACGCTCATGGCCCGCCCTCTCGATAGGCGGGCGGGCCGAGCCAGGGCTCCAGCACGCGCGTCAGCGCCCGGTGCCCGAGGTCGGCCACACGGTCGGCTGCGACCTGCCAGAGGTGGGGATTCATCACCTCCAGCGAGACATACCCATCATATCCGGTGCGCGCCAACCGCTCGAGAATCGCCGGAAGCGGGTAATCGCCGTCGCCCGGCAGGACACGGTCGGCGTCCTCGGCCAGCTCGCGCGGGGTCCCCGAGACGTCCGAGAGCTGCACCCAGGCGATCAGCTCGCCGGGGAGGCCGTCGAGGTCTTCCAGCTTGCTCGGTCCGCTTTGAAAGTGGAAGACATCCAGGCAGACGCCCGCATTCTCGCTCCCGCACTGAGCGACCAGCGCAGCGGCGGTCTCCAGCGTGGAGCAGATCGGCGAGGATTTCTGGAACTCCAGCGCGATCCGGACGCCGAACGGCCGGGCCAGCTCGGCCGCCTCGCCCAGCGACGCGGCAGCCCGGCCGAGATCCTCGGCGACGACCGTACGTTTGACCTGTACTGACGAGTCGGCCGCGACGATCAGCGTGCCGACGCCAAGCTTCTGGAGCCCTTCCAGCCGACGGCGGTACTGGTCCCAGAAGGCCGTCCGGTGCTCGCCAAGGGAGAGCAGCAGGCCCGCCTGCCCCGACGCCGCAACGGGCCGGATCCCCTGCCCCTCGAACAACGCGCCGACATCCGCACCCGGATTTTCCTGGAGATACGCTTCCAGCTTCGCCAGCGAGAGCTCGACCGCATCCCACCCGCCGCCACGGTACGAGGACGGGTCGTCGGCAAACGGGTTGTTCAGGGTGGTTACCTGGCTGATGCACGTCTTCATGGCTCTTTCGTAGGTCAGGCTTTCCAGCTTGACCGCTCCAGCGAACGGAATCGGGAGGCTCGAAAGCCGGACCTACTTCCATCGACCCGCCTTACGCTTCCGGAATCGACCCGCCCTGCAACAGATCGTCGAGCGCCCGGGCCGCGCCCTCGCCAGGGACGCGCCACTGTCGGCAGGTGTCGCGATCGCGGAAGGTGACCGTCCCGTCGGTGAGCGTCTGGCTGTCGACCGTGATGCAAAACGGCGTCCCGGCCTCGTCCTGTCGGCGATACCGGCGGCCGATCGCTCCCTTCTCGTCATAAAAGACATTGAACCGGCGCTTCATCTCGCGATAGATCGCCTCGGCCTTCTCGGGCATGCCGTCGCGTTTCACCAGCGGGAAGACGGCCGCCTTCACCGGAGCGATCCTCGGGTGGAACTTCAGCACAGTTCGTGCCTCGCCGCCCACTTCGTCCTCGGTGTACGCCTCGCAGAGGAACGCCAGCGTCGCGCGGTCGGCACCGGCCGAGGGCTCGATCACGTGCGGGACGAAGCGCTCCTTCTTCTCCTCGTCGAAGTAGCTTAAATCCTTGCCGCTAAACTTGATGTGCTGATTCAGGTCGTAATCGCCCCGGTGCGCGATCCCCTCCAGTTCGCTCGTCCCGAACGGGAACGTGTATTCGATATCGGCGGTCGCCGTTGAGTAAAACGCCAATTCCTCCGGGTCGTGGTCGCGGAGCCGAAGCTGCTCCGACTTCAGCCCGAGATCGACGTACCACTGGAACCGCGACTTCCGCCAGTAGGCGTACCACTCGGCCGCCTCATCCGGCCGGCAGAAGAACTCGATCTCCATCTGCTCGAACTCGCGCGACCGGAACGTGAAGTTGCGCGGGTTGATCTCGGTGCGGAAGCTCTTGCCAATCTGGGCGATCCCAAACGGCAGCTTCACCCGGCCGGTGTCCACGACGTTCTTGAAGTTCGCGAAGATCCCCTGCGCCGTCTCGGGCCGCAGGTACGCGACATTCGACTCGCTCTCCAGCGCCCCGACGAACGTCTTGAACATCAGGTTGAAGGCGCGGGGCTCGGTGAGGGTCCCGCGCTCGTCGGTCGCCGGACCGATGACCTTCTCGCGATCCTCGGCCGAGATCTGAAGATACGGAATGATCGTCGGCGCCTCGGTCGGCTCGCCGAACTTCTTCGCGAGCTTGGCGGCGCGCTTCTCGACGCCCTCGAGCGCCTCCTCGGGACTGCTCCCCAGGCCGGCAAGCCAGGCCTCGGTCGGCTCACCCTTGTGGTTCACCTTCGGGAAGACGTACGCGAAGACGTACATCTGATCGGCCCGATAACGCTCCTTGGTCGCCCGACAGTCGACCATCGGATCCGAGAAGCCCCCGACGTGTCCCGAGGCTTCCCAGACGCGCGGGTTCATGATGATCGAGCAATCGAGCCCGACCATGTCGTCGCGCATCCGGACGTTGTCCGCCCACCAGGCGTCCTTGATGTTCCGCTTCAGCTCGACGCCGAGCGGACCGTAGTCCCAGAAACCGTTGATCCCGCCATAGACCTCGCTCGACGGGAAGATGAACCCCCGGCGCTTGCAGAGCGAGACCAACTTGTCCATATCTTCGAGCATGCGCGTCACCTTTCCGGGACTCTCAAACTTTCACGATTCGCAGCGGGTCGCGGCTCAGTTCGGCGACGATCGGGAAGCGGTCGACCTCGGCGACGACCGGAATATCCTTCTCCAGGCCGATTCGCCTGACGTTCTGCCCGCCGCGGCCCATTGGCAGCAATTTCGCGAGGGCGGACCCGGCAACGTAGCCCTCCGCCTCCGACCCCAGCCACTGGAGCAGCACGATCAGCGCCTCGTCGTTGCCGATGAGGAGACCCTCCGGCCGGGGAGGCGTGTCCGCCTCGGTGACCTTCTTCGCCTCGGTAAGGTTCTTCACCAGCGCACCGGCCAGCAGCGAATCCTCCAGGCTGATGAAACCCTCCGTCCCCGAGCAGACGATATGGATCGGGTGCCCGTGGTCCTTCTTGAGCAACTGGACCAGCAGCTCCTCCACCGTCGCCGAGAGGTTGGCGAAACTGGCGATGTAGACCCGATCGGCCTCCAGCGAGGCGAGGATCGCCCTCGTCCCGTTGGTCGTGGTCATCACGAGGGTCTTCCCCTCGCAGACCTCGCGCGTGTAGTCGCCCGGCGAGTTGCCGAGGTGGAAGCCCTCGATCGGCAGTCCGCCCCGCTCTCCGCCCAGGATCGCCGTGCCTTCCGGCAAGCCCGCGGCGACCTCTTTCGCCTCCTCGATTTCGGCGCAGGGGACCACCGCCTCGCAGCCGTTGGCGAGGGCGTGAGTCATCACCGTGGTCGCCCGAAGGACGTCCACCACCACCGCGACCCCGCCCTTCAGGCTT
>DAIDJI010000514.1 GCA_027451455.1 Planctomycetales bacterium
AGGTCTACTCGTCGCGACTCCGCGCGATCGCCCTCGACGAGGCGGCTCGGCTCTCGATCCCGCTGAAGGAGGGCGTCTACGCCTGCATGCCGGGTCCGAGCTATGAGACGCCGGCCGAGATTCGGATGCTTCGGACCCTCGGCGCCGATGTGGTGGGGATGTCGACCGTCCCCGAAGCGATCGCGGCGCGTCACGGAGGGATCGAGGTCATGGGCATTGCGCTGGTCTCGAACGCCGCCGCGGGAGTCGCTGGGACGCCGATCACCCACGAAGAGGTCCTGGCCGCCGGCCGAGAAGCCGCGCCGAGGCTCGCCGCCCTGATCGAACGAGTCGTCGGGCGGATCGGCGAGCCATCCCCGCGATGGGATCTCGCATTCGGGGCGTGAGCCTCGGGTCGATCAATCCTCGATCACCTCCACGCTCGCCCAGTCGAGCGAGCGAAGCGGCGCCAGGACGTGCGCGGCATCGGCAACAACAACGTATGTGAGAGCTTTCGGGCGGACCGCGGCGGCGGCCGACTCGATCAGAGCGGTGCGATCAATCGCGGCAAGCCGGTCGGCAAAGGCCGCTTCGTGCGACGGGGGCAGGCCGTGGACCAGCAGGCCGCCGTACCGGCTCACCAGCGCGGAGGGCGTCTCCAGGAACCGCGGATGCCCCTCGATCAGCGATCGACGCGCCCGGTCGATCTCCTCGGTCGTCGTCGGGCGATCGCCGAGGATCGCGCGGACCTCGTCGCGGATGTCCGTCAGCGCCTCGGCCAGTCGGTCGCTCTGCAATGAGGCCCCGATCGAGAACGGCCCGGCCGAGCGTCGGCATTCAAACTGACTCCGAACGCCGTAGGTAAACCCACGCTCCTCGCGCAGCTTCTCATTCAGCCGAGAGGTGAACTGACCGCCGAGAACCTGGTTGAAGATCAGGAGCGGGTCGAAGGCCGGATCCAGCCGGGCGATGCCCCGGTGTCCGACGCGGACCACCGCCTGCGGAGCGCCCGGACGGTCGATCAGGAGGATTCGCGGCGCGGTGGGGATGGTCGGGTCGGGAAGGACATTCAGCTCGTCGGCGGGTCCGGTCCAGTCGGCGAGACGGCGGTTCAGCTCCGCGGCGACGGTATCCGGGTCGACGTCTCCGGCGACGATCACCGAGGCCCGACCCGGGACGAAGTGTCGCGCGTGGAACGTCTTCAGATCGTCGATGGAGAGACCGCCGACACTCGTCTCGGTCCCGGCGAGCGGGAACCGGTAGGGATGTCCGTCGTCGTAGATCGCGCGGAGCAGCGCCCGATAGGCCCGAGATTCCGCGGCGTCGCGGTCGGCGCGGAGGCCGGCGAGGGTCTGAGCCCGAACGCGAGACCATTCGGCCTCGGGAAAGCTCGGGTTGCGAAGGATGTCGACGGCCAGGTCGAGCGTCTTGCCGAGATCGGTCGAAAGGCATCGGAAACCGACATAGATCCCGTCCCAGCCGCAGCTCACTGAGATCGAGGCGCCCATCGCCTCGGTCTCGAGCGCGATCTGGGCGGCGGTGCGGTGGGTGGTTCCCTCGTCGAGCAAGTCGGCGGTGAGCTGGGCAAGGCCGGCTCGACCCGCCGGCTGCAAGCCGCCGCCGCCTGGGATCACGATCGAGCCGGCCACAGTCGGGACCTCGCGCCTCGGGAAGACCCAGAGCGGACGGCCGCTCTCGAGGCGAATCTCCGTCGGCATCGGCGCGGCAAACCGAGCCGGCGCGGCGGTCGGCACGATCGAACGATCGGGCGCGGCAGCCGATGGCCTGCCGCCCCGGCCGATCACCGAGAGGATCACCCGGGAATGCCCGTCGAGGTATCGACCAACGGCCGATCGGACCTGATCCGGCACGACTTCCTCAAACCGCCGGACGTCGGTGGCGATCCGGCCGGGGTCGCCGAGGAAAACGTTGTACGCATTCAACCGGTCGGCGATCCCGCCGAACCCGCCGATGTGCTCCAGGGCAAAGTAGAAACCGGCCGTCCGCATCCGCTGGACCCTCGCCAGCTCTTCGGCAGGGACCTCGGCCCGAGCCATCTTTGCCAACTCGTCGTCGACCAGCCGTCGGGCCTCGGCGATGGTCCGCGAGGGACGAAGCGTCACAATCACGCCAAACGCCCCGGCGAGCTCTCGACCCGACTGGAAGGCGCTGATCTCCTGCGC
This sequence comes from Planctomycetales bacterium, assembly GCA_027451455.1. Classification (GTDB taxonomy): domain Bacteria; phylum Planctomycetota; class Planctomycetia; order Isosphaerales; family Isosphaeraceae; genus JAKAUH01. The sequence goes on from DAIDJI010000514.1 coordinate 2,163, forward strand.
GACCTGCTCTTCCAGAACCAGCCGTCGGTAAAGCCGGCTGGCCCGGCCACGCCCCAGGATATCGCTCGCCAGAATCAGCGCGGCGTCGTCTGCGTGAAAGTGAGGAACGGTCGGCCACGACAGATAAACACGGTCGAGCTCCACACGGTCCCGGAGGACAAGCTCGCGGTCGGCCTCCAGGCCGACGGCCGGTGTCCAGGGCCGGAGCGCGGGCGTTCCGCCCGGGATCTCGCCGAAATATCGCTCGGCCATCGCAATCGCAGCGTCCTCGTCGAGGTCTCCGACAATCGACAGGCTGGCATTGCTCGGAACGTAATACCGCCGGAAGAACGCCGAAACATCCGACATCGAGGCGCGTTCGAGATCCTCCATGCTCCCAATCGTCAGCCAACTATAGGGATGCTGGGGAGGATAGAGAGCCTCGGCCAGCAGGCTCCAGGCCATTCCATAAGGACGATTGGCGTAGTTCTGACGGTACTCGTTGGTCACCACGCCCTTCTGGATGGTCAGCTTGCGGTCGTCGAGGGCGCCGAGGAGGTTCGCCATCCGGTCGGATTCCATCGCCAGAACCCGCTCGACGTGGGCCGACGGGAGGTCAACGAAGTAATTCGTTCGATCGGAAGAGGTGGAGCCGTTGATGCTGGCGCCGAGGGGTTGCAGGTGCTTGAAGAAGTCGCCTGGGTAGTTCTCCGAGCCCTCAAACATCAGGTGCTCGAAGAGATGGGTGTATCCGCGTTGGGTACGTTCTTCGTTTTTGGAACCAACGTGATACCAGAGGTTTACGGCAACGATTGGAAGCTGCGCCTGGCGTCGGGCGATCACGTCGAGGCCATTGGCAAGGGTGGTTCTGGTGAAGCCGAAACCATCGAGAGGGGACGATTCGGTCATGGGATCTCGATCGGAGGGCGAGTATGGGAGAGTTTGGGTCACGACGGCGCTGACGATGAAGTATTATGGTGACTCATGAACCTTGGGCGAGAGGAGAACCCGGGAAAATGGGTCCGAATTCGGTCGGGCCGGCGGCTTCTCGGCGGAATGGTTGTGATGTTACAATCGTCTGATCTGGCACGGCCTGGGGTCGAGCCGCGGGGTGGGGGAATTGCCGCGGTACGGGCTTGAGTCGGGCGGCATTCGGCCGGATCATGGTGGGACGATCAGGTCGGTCGGCGCGGGGCCGGGGGTTGGCCTGGCGTTGACGAACGAGGTCAGGGGCCGAAGGTGAACTGGGACGACGAGATCATCGACGAGGCCGCGTCCGACACCGGAATGCGGCGGTCGAACAACCAGGATAGCTACACGATCGTCCGCGCCCCGAACGCCGAGGCCTGGCGTCAGCGCGGCCATGTTTTCCTCGTGGCCGACGGGATGGGAGCGCACGCCGTCGGCGAGCTGGCGAGCAAGATGGCCTGCGACCTGATCCCCCACAATTACATGAAGACGCGGGTGGGCACGCCGGCCGAGGCGGCGGTCAAGACGTTCCGCTCCGTCAGCGCCCTGATCCACAGCAAGGCGACGGCCAACAGCGACTTCAAGGGGATGGGGACGACCGCCTCGGCCCTCCTGCTCTTGCCCGATGGAGCGCTGATCGCGCACGTGGGCGACTCGCGGGTCTACCGGATCCGGCGGGGCCGGATCGATCAGCTCTCGTTCGATCATAGCCTGGTCTGGGAACTGGTCCGGCGCAACCATCTGACGCCCGATCAGGCGAGGCTCTCCGTCCCCAAGAACGTGATCACGAGGAGCCTTGGGCCCGAGGCCGAGATTGAGGTCGACATTGAGGGGCCGCTGCCGGTCGAGGTGGGCGACGTCTACCTGCTCTGCTCGGACGGGCTCTCGGGGCCGGTTGATGACCCGGAGCTGGGCGTCTTCGCCGAGAACTTCCACCCTCGCGACGCCTGCCGATACCTGGTCAGCCTGGCAAACCTGCGGGGCGGGCTCGATAACATCACGCTGATCGTGGTCCGGATCGGCGGGTGGGTCGACCGAGACTCGACCGAGATCGTCCAGGTCCCCGACGAGAAGCCCGAGAGCGACGGCACGGCGAAACCCGGCTGGTCGCAGCGATTGGCCGGGCTCTTCAAGGGTCGCAGGAAGGGCGCCGACGCCGAGCCCGTCGAGGAGCATCTCTATCGGTCGGCCGATTGCCCGATCAGCGAGGATTTGATCGTCCGGCTCGACGATCTCACCCGGGCCTCGCAGGAGCAGGCGATCGAGCAGGCCTGGCCGATCGACTGGACCCTGCTGGCGAGCCTCCGACGCCAGCAGGCCGAGGCCCGAGCCGCCCGGAACGACTGGGTCGCCCTCCGCAAGATCGGCGAGGTCATCCACATGCTCGGCACCGGGGCAAGGTTCCACCGCAAGGCCGTCGGCTCGGCCGATCGACGGTGAGGCCCAGGGCCATCCCCGAGGAACCC
>DAIDJI010000515.1 GCA_027451455.1 Planctomycetales bacterium
GGCTTGATTGGCTCGATGGGTCGAACCGTTCGCGACGAGGCCCATCGATTCAACCGGCTCCAGCACCGACGGGCCGTGATCGCCTCCAAAGGAACGTCGGAATTTCGCACCGCAAAAACGGCACCTCAAATAGCGATAGGGGGCGGGTTTTCCGTCCTTGAACCGCTCGCTCGTCCATTCCAGCTCCTTCCGCCGACACGACGGGCAGGGATCGTCGATCCATTCGTCGGTGGTAATCATCAGCAGGGCGAGCAAATACACCGACGGATACGCGAGCACCAGCACAATGAGGGCGCCCCCCACGAGGACGAGCGTGGTTTGAAACCCTCCCGGCGATCGCAGGACCTGCACGAACATCAAGACGATCGTCGCCCCGAGCAGGCCCATTACGGCCAGCCCGATCAGCACGATCGTAACGAGTACCGCCCAGGTCGGCATCTGGGAAATCCAACGTCGTATCCTCTTTTTGAAAGGCATTCCTTCGTCTCACATGGTCGGGGGCGATCTCCGGTCGGGCGTCCTGAACAACGCCCCGCGCCGGAGTCGCCTGGGGCAAGAGCCCGCGGCGAATTCCGTCCGCCGGCGCATCGTCGGCGACCGGAATGCCAGGACGATCCGATTCCTGGCGATCCCGATCGCAAAAGGCAATGCGGGTGTGTTCGCCCAGGATCCGATCGATCAACCAACGCTCGCATTCTCGGATAGACAGCAAACGAGATTTTTCCGTGTTCGGGTCGATCAGAGGGAGTCTTGTCGCGCTCTCGTCTTGCAGGGCGGGCCCGACCTATCGAGAGGAGCGGACCGCCGACGGGGATTCTCCAGGCCCGGTTGTGGTCCACGTGTCGGGTGGGTACCGCCCGGGGTGAAGCGATCCATCGGCGGCGATGACTGCGTTCCCTCTTGGTCCTCGGTGGGCGATGCCCACCCTATGGGACGCGCCTCGTCGAGAGCCTGTACGTAAGACGTCCGCCACCATCGAGTATAAACCGGGCGATAGGCCCCGCCAATCCGAGGCGCCTGTCCGGCCCGCCGGAGATTCCTTCATCGAGGGGCGCAAACCTTTCTTCCGTCCAGCCGCTATTGGGTCGACGACCGCCGCGGCCGCGTGCTCGCGGCCCGGAGCAGGTTCGTTCCGAGGGCCTCGACGAACCTGGATGTCCGGGCCACGGGACCGCCGCGGGACCTCGATCCTGACTCCGCGAGGAAACGAGATGCCCTCCGGCGTGTCGGGGGGCGAGCCCCGGACGCCGGAGGGTCTATGGGGGCCATCACCGGCAGGAGGGTCAGACCGGCCGGTGGTGGTCCAGAGAGATGATATCGAAGGTGGATCAAGACCTGAGTTTGCTCAAAGTTGTCTCGGGATGATTGCAGTAAGGAGATCCCGCTCTTGCTCTCGCTCTCGACCCGGACGCAGTCGAGGGTGTTGCGAAGTACGCCGGCTCCCACAAAAGGCGGACCCGGACGCAGCCGAAGCCCTGGTGATCGGATCGAATTCCTTCACCGATCGGGTGTCTCGGACGGCCCGTCGATTCCCTCGCAATCTTACCGCCGGCCGATGTTGTCGTGGTGTGTTGTCGACGAAATTCCCGGGAAGCTTGGAATGGTGGACAGGAGACCGGTTCGTGCTCGGCCTTGCCGTTGCACAATCGACCCGATTCCGACGCGAGAGGGCGGCTGAACCCCTCTGTTCCGACCCCTGTGTCTCTGTGGTTCCCGGCTCTCTGATTTCCGACCTCTGTGTCTCGGTGTCTCTGTGGTTCCTTCGAGCGAGTGGAGACCGGGTTCGCTTGACATCGTGTCGGCGGCCCGGCCAAACTCGGGAAGGGCTCCTCGGCCCGATCGATCCGCGGCTCGACCGAGGCCGTCGGCCACGCGCAGAACCTGTCGTCCCATACCGTGAGGCCCGATCGCCCGATGAGCCATCCTCCGACGTCCCCCGAGCCGATCCTGGAGGAAACGGACCCACGATTTCCGTCGGGCCCCTGGACCGGCTTTTTCCTGATGGACCACTGGCCTGGCCGGCACAAAATGGATCTACATCTGAACTTTCGCCAGGGGACAATGACCGGCGAGGGTCGCGACCGCATCGGCGCGTTCTTGATCCGGGGGAAGTACCATCTCGAGGACGGCAAATGCCATTGGGTGAAGCGATACGTCGGCCGGCACGACGTCGCCTATCAGGGTTTCAACGAAGGGAAGGGCATCTGGGGAATCTGGGAGATCCCGCCGTCATCGAAGGGAGGATTCCACATCTGGCCGGAGGCGATGGGCGACCCGACCCAGCCCCAGCTCGCCGAATCGGCTGACCCGCCTGCGGAGGAGCCGGCGATCCCCGAGCCGGAGGGTGTGGAGGTCGGCGCCGGGGCCGGGGCCGGCACTCCCGAGCCCGTCCCGGTTGGTGCCCTGGGGGTCGGTTCACGAGGATTCCTCGAGTTGGCGATCAGGCCCAGGACCGATCGGTGCGGGCCACCACGGCAACGACGACCTGCTTGGCACCCGCGCGCTTGAGCGCCCGGGCGGCGGCCCCGCAGGTGGCGCCGGTGGTCAGAACGTCGTCCACCAGCAGCACGGTCCGCCCCCGAATCGCGGAGGAGACGCGGGCGCGGAAAGCTTCGCGAAGGACCCGGGCGCGGGCGGGAGCCGAAAGGGCGGCCAGCTTCGGCGCGTGGATAACCCGTCGCAAGGGGCTATGAAACGACCGGCCGAGCCGACGTGCCAGCTCGCGCGCCAGGGCCTCCGCCTGGTTGTACCCGCGCCCGTAGTGCCGACGCCAGTGGAGCGGAACCGGGACGACCCAGGCTTCCATCGGGAGGGCGATTCGGTCGATCGCGTCGAGGCGTGTCCCGGCCCAAAGGTCGCAAAGCGGGGGCGCGAGCCAGGCGTCTCGACGATGTTTCAGACGGAGGCAAAGCTCGCGGAACGCCCCCTCGTACGGCCCCAACGCCAGGGCGGCGTCGAAACCCAGCGGACGGCCCCGACAGACGCCGCAGCCGCGGCGGAGGTTGGCATACGGCCCCGCAGGGAGTGCACACCGAGGGCAGGCCGACGCTCCCGCCCTCACCGCCCGATCCCGGAGCGAATCAAGACACGTCGAGCAAAACGCCCCGGGCGACCCCTGTACGCCGCAGAGAACGCACGACCAGGGAAACATCACCGCCTCGAACGCCGATCGAACCGACCGGCCCACCTCGGTCACCGCCGCTCGCCATCCCGACGATGTTTCTTGACCATTTCTCATTTGTTCTTTGTAATTGGTAATTTGTAATTGGTAAGGCTACCGTCCGAATGTCAGCATCGGTGCCACTCAAGTTGGCTTAATCGACTCCGCGGCCCGGTTATCCGTGACAACAGACCAATTACCAATTACCAATTACCAATTACCAATTACCAATTACCAATTACCAATTACCCACCGAGATAAGGTGTCAACTGTTCGCGGAGTTGGTTGCGGGCGCGGGCGAGGAGAGACTTGATCGCCTCGGGTGAGCGGTTCATGACCTCGGCGATCTCGGCATAGCTCATATCCTCGAACTTGTTGAGGAGGACGGCGATCTTCTGGTCCTCGTTGAGCGTTGCCAGGGCGTCGCGGACCACGTCGGAGAGTTCGGCCTTGCGCATCTGGGCCGACGGTGTGCCTTCGCGGCCGATCGGGACGATCGCCTGCGAGCCGCTGCCGGCGCCCAGCGAGATACTCGGCTGGCGCCCCTTGCGCCTCAGGTAGTTGAGCGCCAGGTTGTTCGCGATCGTGAACAGCCAGGTGGCGAACTTCGCCCGAGCCCGGTAGCCCTTGCGCGCCTTGTAGATCCGCAGGAAGACTTCCTGGCAGAGGTCCTCGGCCTCGTCCTTGCTGCCGACCAGGTGGAAGAGGATGCCGACGAGCCGGTTCTGATACCGCTCGACCAGCTCCTCGAAGGCGCCCGGCTCGTCGTTGCGCACCTGGACCATCAGCCGGACGTCCGGGTCGCGCGCCTCCAGTTGCTGTTCGAGGGCCTGGATCTCTCGACTCACCGACGAGTCCTCCCGGTCGTTCGGCCATCCATTCTACTCGATTCGATTCTATCCGACGGCGGTCGGCACCCGACGCCGGAGCTGGCCGCAGGCGGCGTCGATCGCCCGTCCCTTGGTCTTCCGCACCGTCGCGCTGATCCCTCGGTCGCGGAGCGTCGCGACGAACCGCCCCACGTCTTCCGGCTCCGGACGCCCGTAGGGGAGCCCCGGCACCGGGTTGTACGGGATCAGATTGACGTGCGACCGACGCCCCGAGAGCAGCCTCGCCAGCGCACTGGCGTCGGTCGGACGATCGTTGATCCCCTTGAGCATCACATATTCGTAGGTGATCTGGCGGCCGGTCCGTTCGAAGTAGGCGTCGGCGGCCTTCATCACGGCGGAGAGCCCGACCGACTCGTTCACCGGGACCAGCTCGTTGCGTAGCTCCTCGGTCGGTGCGTGCAGCGAGACCGCCAGGTGATACTGCCGGTCCAGTGCAGCCAGCTTCCGCATCTTCTCAGGCAGGCCGACCGTCGAGATGGTGACCCGCCGCTGGCCGAGCCCCAGCCCCTCGGGCGAAC
>DAIDJI010000516.1 GCA_027451455.1 Planctomycetales bacterium
TGGGGGTATTGATTGATGAAGAAGCTCAGATGGATCAGGAGCGTCCTGGCGGCGCTCACCGTGGGCCTCCTGCTCTCCGCGCCGGCCGCCGCCGAGGACGGGAAGCCGCTTCGGATCATCGTCTTCGGCGCCCATCCCGACGACTGCGAGCTGGAAGCCGCCGGGACCGCGGCCCGGTGGGCCAGGCTCGGCTACAAGGTGAAGTTTGTCAGCGTGACCAACGGCGACATCGGCCATCACGAACTGGCCGGCGCTCCGCTGGCTCGCCGACGGACCGCCGAGGTCAAGCGATGCGCCGAGATCCTCGGCATCGAAACCGAGGTGCTCGACATCCACGACGGCGAGCTGATGCCCACGCTGGAGAACCGGCGAACAATCACCCGGAAGATCCGGGAGTGGAAGGCCGACGTGGTGATCTCGCACCGCCCGAACGACTACCACCCCGACCATCGCTACACGGGCATCCTGGTCCAGGACGCGGCCTTCATGGTGATCGTCCCGAGTTTCTGCCCCGACGTCCCTGCGCTCCGCAAGAACCCGGTCTTCCTCTACACCGAGGACCACTTCCAGAAGCCGAACCCGTTCGAGCCGGATGTCGTCGTCCCGATCGACCCGACGCTCGATCAGAAGGTCGCGTGCGTCGACGCGCTGGAGTCGCAGTTCTACGAGTGGAATCCCTGGCTCTTCGGCTATCTGAACGACGTTCCGAAGGACAAAAAAGCGAGGCTCGACTGGACCGCACGTCGAGTCACCCAGCGATCGGCGGCGATCGCGAATCGATTCCGGCCGAAGTTGATGGAATGGCTCGGCGACGAACGCGGCAAGGCCGTGAAGGCCGCCGAGGCGTTCGAGGTCTGCGAGTACGGTACCCAGCCGACCCGCGAGGATCTCCTCCGTATCTTCCCCTTCTTCGATCGCTGAGTCAGGAAGAAGAGCAACCACGAAAATCACGAAGGACACGAAAGAAAGGCCGGGCCGAGGTTTGATCCCCGGGCACCGGCCCTTGCTGGTCTTCTTTCGTAATCTTCGTGTTTTTCGTGGTTACGGTCTTCGTCCAATCATCAAAGCGGCGGCGTGTCGGCCGTCGGCGGGCCACCGCAACGGCGGAGGTGGTCCTTGTCGATGTAGACGACCTCGACCTTGTGATCCACGTGGTTGAACGGGATCGGGTAGTCCGACCAGTACAGTTCGTCATAATAGACGGTGCACTTGTAGTGGCAGTGGACGAGCTGACACGGACCCGCGAGAGGGTAAACCTTGCAGGGGTCGATCTTCTCGCCGATCTTCTCGACCAGGATGCGGACGTTATTCCGCTGGGTCTCGTAGAACGGCGGGCTGCCGTTCTTGAACTTGGGTACCTTGTGCCAGACCTCCGCCTCACTCGGTGGATCCAGGCAGAGGGCCGGAGCGAACTCGGCCGGAATCGGGTCGAGGATCGGAACGCGATTGTTCCGCTCCTCGCGGTTCATATCCTCTTCCAGCCGCTGCTGCTGGGAGGGGAGGATCGGCCAGGCCATCGACCAGCCGGTCAGGTGCAGAGGCGAGACGTTGCGGTAGAGGTAGTCGAGGCCGCAACCGGTCTGGGTGCTGGCGATCACCGCCAAAGAGGCACTGGCAATCAGGCCGCGAGCCCAGCGCGCGATCTTGGGGCTCCGGTGCCGCGCGGATCGGAACATGGTCAACTCCCCTCCTTGGGAACGTGCGCGAACCCGCCGGGAGGCCGTCCTGCCCCACCGGCCACAGGCGCCGGGACCGTTGTGAACGGGATCATGCGGACGAGGCGACCGATCGTACCGGCGACTGGCGACGATCCGACGATCGGTCCATGGCTCTAGTTATCGAACGGCGGGCCGCCCGCTGTGAGAAAATCCCGATCGGCTTGACAATTTCCGGGCCGGCTTCACACCCACGCCAGACCCCCGGACCGACCTGGATCAGCCGCCCGGCGATGACCTCACCGCCGAGCCCGATCCAAAGATCGGACGGCAAGGCCCCGGAACTTCGGTGGTTCCGCAAAGCAAACCGGCCGGCCTGGAGCGCGATGCCCCAGGCCGGCCGGGCCAGGTTCCTTCCGATCGATCGGTCGATCCGATCAGTAGGAGAAGATCCCAAACGGGTACGGCGTGAAGAACGGACGCGTGTAGTTCTTCTTGAAGTCGAGCCACCAGATGCCGTCATCCCACCGGAGCGTCACCGCCCGCCAGTCCATCGGGACCTCGGGGTACGGATACATCGGCCCGATGTTCGGCCAGGCCTGCCAGGGGTAGGCGGTCGGATAGCCGACGGCCGAGAAATTCGGGTACGGAGCGTAGCTGGGCCACGCATAGTTGGGGTTGTTCGGCATCGAAGCCTGGGTCGCACCGGTCATCCCGGCAGGACCTTCCGGCATCGGACCGCCGTTCATGCCCGGCTGGGCGGCCATCGTCGCCCCGGCACCCGACTCTTCGTACATCGGCATGCCGCCATCCATGTTGCCCGCATTGCGGCGGTGGTGCCCCATCGCAAGCTGGGGCTGATACTGCGCCGGGCGAACCGAGAGATCGGCCACCTGGAGCTGGTCGACCACGCCGTACACACCCGGAATCTGGCCCGCGATCCCCATCGCCTCGGCCTTCTGGGCCGGGTTCGAGAGCGTCCCAGAGAGCGTGACGACGCCGTCCTGAGCCATGATTGCAATCCGCTGCCCCGCCAGCGACCGGCTCGCCCGGAGCGAGCCGGCCACGGCATCGGCGGTCGCCTGGTTCGAGCCAGGGGCCGCCGCGGGCTGCTGCGCCATCGCGGGGGAGACACTCAGCGCCAGCAGGCCCAGCGCGGTCGAAATCCGTTTCATTCCGAACATCATGGGCATGTCCTTCTCCCGCGGGTATCCGACGCGATCCAGGGCCGAACGGCGAGCGGGACACGTCGTTCGGGTCGGAGTATCGTCCTAACGTGCCGGATGAAATCTCCGCGCGGACCGAGATCGCCGCCGTTACCCCCACCGGCAAAACCGGCACAGGCGACACGACATCCCCTCCTCGCGGGACGAGGGACCACGACGTTCCGGATCGAGAGAAAGGCTCAACAGAAGGGGTCGATCGAGGGGCGATCCAGAGCGCGGGTTCCGCGTCGTCCCGCAACTATGGCGCGCGAAAAATGGCCCGTCAAATCGCGGGCAAAAAAAATCGGGGCCGTCTGGCCCCGATGGAAGGAATGTCCTGCTGTCAAAGGAGTTGTGTCTCGAAAAATCTTCAGGCAACCAGTTCCGCTTCGCTCGCTACACAGGCCGCAACCGGCTCCGCCTTCTCGACCGATGCGCTCCCCATCGTCATGCCGATCAGCAGGATCGTCATCGTCACCCCGGCAAAGAGGCCGAACTCCGAATCATGACGGCCGCAACCCGCGCCGGCGATCGCCAGCCCAAAGAGCGCCACGATCAATCCCGCCTGGCCCCGCATCGGCCATCGAGTGGTGCATGGCATCAGCCGATTCAGGCAGAGACCAAAGATCCCGCAGAGCTGAAACAGGACGACCAGGATCTCGAAGACGGTGCACGACGAGACTTGGGATCCGACGACCATACAGGCTCCTTCCTTGGTTCCTGCGTGGGACCTGGGCAAAAGATGTCAGGAACGGACCGGGCCGGCGCCCTCCTCGGCCGCTCGATCATCGGCGAGCCTGGAGAGGTCAAGATCCCTCCGGATAGCAGATCCTGCGCCATTCTCCAGAAACGGTCGAATTCCGCTCCTGTCCCGGCCATTCAAGCCGAAATCTTGAGGAAAAATCGACTGTCCGCCCGTTTTTCCTTTTTACGAGGGAAACTTTTACACGCTCCGCGAGGTCATTCTTACAACAGCCGCATTCCTCGGCTGCACAGGCCCGCCGACGCAGTCCGGTCCAGGAGAGGGCAAGGCTCCGTCCGAGCCGCTCTTCCAGGCCCGGAGAGATCCTCGCCCACCCAACCACGATCGGAGATCATCTCCGGGCCCGCAAATGAGCCGCTCGGGTCCTTAGAGTCCCGGCGAGGGGTCCGACAGGTGGCCCACGATCGCCCTGCCGATCGTCCCCTCGACACCGAGTCTCGCAACAGTGCTCCAGGGACTCAGCACCAGAAACCCAAGGCCCAGAAATACTCCGTTAACGCTTCCGCTTGGGAGCGTAAGGGTTATACATCCGCGGCGTCTTGAACTCGGTTGGAATACCGATATCACAGACGCCCCAACCCTTCTTCTCTTTCCGAACCGTGACGACAAGGTGATAGTACGGCTGGCCACCCATGTTCATCATGTTCATGCCACCGCCGCCGCCTCCGTTGTTATTATTGTTGTTGTTCTGAGAGGGCGACTTCATCAGCACGACCTGCACTCGGCCGGTGCTCTTCACCACGTTCTCCATCATGACCCGGTAGCCTTCCAGCCTCTTGGCAAGGCTGTTCAGCTCCGATTCCGAGAGCGTGCTATTGTGAATCCGCTCAAAAATGGCCCGGTACTTGGGCGAGGTCTCCTCGACACGACCCGCCCGCAGCGCGGAGGCCTCGTCCAGCCGCTCAAGATCCCGCGCCTTCAGAGCATCCAGAAACGCCT
>DAIDJI010000517.1 GCA_027451455.1 Planctomycetales bacterium
AATGCGCGACGAAAGAACCGGCTGAAACATGGAGGCGGGCTCCGGCGTGCGGAAATGGCCCAGGAAGGTCCGGCGGCAGAAGGCCCGCTCGACGATATCCTCGCCGTGCATGAATCGCTCGACAAGCTGGCCCGCACCGACGCGCAGGCGGCTGAACTGGTCAAACTGCACTACTTTGCGGGCCTGACGATCGAACAGGCCGCGGCTGTGCTCGGGGTCTCGGAGCGCAAGGCGTACACCATCTGGTCCTATGCGCGGGCCTGGCTATTTCGCTCCCTGCAAGGAGAACGTCCGGAGAGGGGCTGACCAGGGTTTTCGATAATTTCGTGCAGTCTCCGGTCCAACACGTCGCATTGGGAGATAGAGCCCCCAGGAACAGGAGACCGAGCGATGAACCTGAACTCCCCCGACGTGAAATCGATTTTTGGCCGTGCGATGGAGATGGCCTCTCCTGCCGCCCGGTCCGCGTATCTCGACGAGGCCTGCGGGATCGACGTCGGCCTGCGGGCCGAGGTTGAGGCCCTCATCCAGTATCACGGGCGAGCCGGCGACTTCATGGACAGGCCGGTTGCCGGAGAAGCAACAGAGGACCACGAGGTCATTACCGAACGCCTGGGCACGGTGATCGGCCCTTACAAGCTGATGGAGCAAATTGGCGAGGGTGGCATGGGCCTGGTCTTCGTCGCGGAGCAACAGCACCCGGTGCGCCGGAAGGTCGCGCTGAAGATCATCAAGCCGGGAATGGACTCAAGAGATGTCATCGCCCGGTTCGAGGCCGAGAGGCAGGCCCTGGCGCTGATGGACCATCCCAACATCGCTCGGGTCCTCGACGCGGGCACGACGGAAAGCGGCCGGCCCTATTTTGTCATGGAGCTGGTCAAGGGGATCCCGATCGTCGAGTATTGCGACGGCCAGCAGCTCACGACTCGAGAGCGTCTGGACCTCTTTCTCTCGGTCTGCCAGGCGGTTCAGCACGCCCATGGTAAGGGGATCATCCACCGCGACCTGAAGCCTTCGAACATCCTGGTCGCTCCGCACGACGGCGAACCGGTGATCAAGGTGATCGACTTTGGCGTGGCCAAGGCCATTGGCCAGCAACTGACGGACAAGACTATCTATACCCGTCTCGCCCAGATGATCGGTACGCCACTCTACATGAGCCCGGAGCAGGCGGAGATCAACGCGCTGGACGTCGACATCCGCAGCGATGTTTACAGTTTAGGAGTGCTGCTCTACGAACTGCTGACGGGCACGACGCCTTTCGACAAGCAGCGCTTTGCGACCGCCGCTTACGAGGAGATTCGCCGGATCATCAGGGAAGAGGAACCGCCTCGGCCGAGCACCCGGCTGAGCACGCTGGGCGAGACGCTCTCGAAGGTCTCAGCCCGGCATAAGACCGAGCCGGCCAGGCTGTCGGCTCTGGTGAAGGGAGATCTCGACTGGATCGTGATGAAGGCGCTAGAGAAGGATCGACGCCGGCGCTACGAGACCGCGAGCGGATTTGCCGCCGACGTGCGCCGGTTCCTGGCGGAGGAACCGATCGAGGCTCGGCCTCCATCGTCGTGGTACCGGTTTGGCAAGCTGGCCCGTCGGCACAAGGTGGCCCTGACGACCACCGGGATGGTCGCCGCGGCCCTCTTGCTCGGCACCGCGCTCAGTCTCTGGCAAGCCGTTCGGGCCGAGCACGCCCGACGGACAGCCCTGGCGGCCCAGCACGCCGCGATCCTGGCGGAGCGCGCGGCCGTCGAGCAGCGGGACGAGGCGACCACCAGACGCACGGAAGCCGAGGCCGCGCGGGATACTCTTCGCCGCACGCTCTACGCCGCCGACATGGGACTGGTCCAGGCCGCCTGGGAGGGAGGACGTTACGGCGAGGTGAATCGACTGCTCCTGCGCGAAAAGGCCGACAATCCGGGACTCCTCGGCTTCGAGTGGGACTACTGGATGCGGCAATCCCACCAGGCGTCGAGGACGATTTCACTGCCCCAGACTCGATTTACCGGCTTATCCGCTTTCAGCGGCGACGGCTCTCGATTCGTCGCGATCTCCGGTCGCGTCCCCGTCAAACGCAAGGGCAGTCCCCTCAATTTCCAGGTAGAGAACTGGAAGGTCTGGGATGTGGGAAGCGGGCAAGCCGTGGCCACGATCGCGTTTCCGGAAGGGGAGGGAGATCATGCCGTTCTTAACCACGATGGCTCACGCCTGGCCGTTGCTCTGAAGATCCACGACGAGGACTCCGGTAAGCACGAACATTTCCTGATGGTGGTCGAAACGGCCACCGGCCGCCGGGTCGTGAGCCGGAAGCTGGAAAACAATCTGTATTCCGTCGAGTTCAGCTCGGACGGCCGAAAAATCGGGGCGGTGGTCAGTCCTCACGAGGCGGAGGAGAAATACGGTCCTGGCCAGGCTCTTGTCATCTGGGACGCGGAGACAGGCGCCGAGATCCGGACCATCCCGGGCACTTTTCCGCAGGGAGGGTCGTGGTCTGAGTTCAGTCTCGACAGCAAACACCTGGCGGCCCTGATCGAGACGGGCGCCAACCCGAGCCTGAAGGACATCAAGCTCTGGGAGATCGATTCCGGTCGAGAAGTCGCCTTGTTTCCGACGGCCGGCACGATCGACACGGCGTCGCTCTGCTTCAGCCCCGATGGCCGGACGCTCGCCGCCGTTGCGGTGTATTCGACCGGTGACGTCTTGCATCTCTGGGATGTCAAGACGACACGATCGCGCTTTTCTATCCCGCTAGGCTCACAGGGCATGCGTACGAGAGCGGCCTTCCGTCTCGATGGTCGCCAGATCGCCTGCGTCCAGAGCGGGCACCAGCTTGGCCTCTGGGATGTGACCGAAGGCAAGCAGGTTGCGGTTTACCGGGATGACCTCCGCGCGGTGGACGCGATCGCATTCGGCCGGAATGGTCAGGACCTGCTGGTGGCCGATATGTCTGGCACGGTGAAGATCTGGGAAACGGCGGACGACTCGAACAGCCACCTACTGAATGTCGAGGGGCGGGTGACGAGGCTTGCCGTAAGTCCTGACGCGCGATGGATCGCCGGTGTTGTACGGCCGGAGGCCACCACGCCGTGGGGCAATTCGCCGATCGTCAAGATCTGGGACGCGAGGGGCCGATTTGTTCGTTCGCTGGGGCGAACCGAACAGGTCCATGACGGCGAGCTCCCGGCCGGATGGCTGGAATGGAGCCCTCGCGGAGACCGCATCGTCTATGTCACCCATCGAATGCAGTTTCGGAAAGAGACTCCGCTCCTGAGGCCGATCGACGGTTCCCTCACTGTCTGGGGACTCGAAGGCAACGAGCTTTGCCACTTCAAGGGCGTCGGATTCGGCAGGGCATCGCTCGACCCCGACGGCACTCGCGTCGTGGCTCTGTGCCACCAGGAGGACGCGAGACATCCGACGATCGACCCCAGTCGGTACGATCTGAAGGTGTGGAACGTTGCGACCGGGCAGGTCGTGACAACAATCCCGCATTGCGCGCACGCGGCTCTCGATCCCCAGGGCCGACGCCTCGTGGGCTTCACGCGATCGCCCGACCAATCCTGGAAAGCGGGTGTGTGGCATATTGAGACGGGGGAGGAACTTGCTCGACTGGAATGGCCCGATCCTCGGATGGTCCCTGTGGCGAGCCATGCTTTGGCGTTCAGCCCGGACGGTCTCCAGGTGGCCGCTACGATGGACTACAACAACCCGAATCGCATCGGTGAAAGGGCTCAGCCCGTCCTCGCGGTCTGGGATGTTCCTTCCGGCAAGCTCAAGCAACGGATCCAGGGCGAATTCGGCGCCGTCACGTTCAGCCCCGACGGCCGCCGGATCGCTTGCGTTTACGGTTCAGACACCGCCGAGGTTGGGCTCTGGGATGCCGAGACAGGCCGGCAGGTGCTCACACTCAAGGGGCACGGATCGAACACACATGGGATCGCCAGCGGAATCGCCTTTTCTCCGGATGGGCACCAGATCGTCTCGGCGGTTATTCGAAGTTCCTTAACCAGAGGCCCCAGCAACCAGGCGGAGATCAGGATCTGGGACGCGACGCCGCGGAAGAGCACGCCATGACGGGCATGGATCGCAGCATCGAGGGTCACCAGATTGCGGCCTTGAAGCCCTCGGCTTCAGGGCTGGGGTCCTGACGCAGCCGCGACGAAGCGTGGTTGGATTTTTCCCGCGAGGAGCGAAAGGAACTCGACAGATGCCACCCCGAAAGGAGTACGATCGAGGGAGGGAGCAACGATCGGCCGTGGAGGGGTGATTCGGGGATGGATTCGAACGGCGTCAGCGTTCTCGACGGCGCGGCGATGGTGATGGGTTCGGCGATCGCCTCGATTCATGCGCTCCGCATGATGCGCGGCGACCTGACCGGTCCGGGCTGGGTGATGCTCTGGCTCACCTTTGCCGGAGTGGCGATCACGGCGACCGGTCCGTTCCTGTATGTGGCCCGCTGGTACGTGCGACGGTTGCCGGAGACCCCGGGGATCGGTGAGCGGCTCTGGGCGATGATGGGAGTGCCGTGGCTGCTGACCGCCGTGATCCAGTCGGCGACGGGCCCCG
>DAIDJI010000518.1 GCA_027451455.1 Planctomycetales bacterium
CATCCCGTCCTTCCTTCAGTTATTTCCATAGCTGCCCGGCGGTGGCTGGCGCGGCTAGCTGCAATGCCATCGTTCGTGTTGCCAGCAGGGGCGGCACCGGCCCTGCTCTCACCTCCGGTTGCGGCGTCGCCGACCCCGCCTCCGGCTATGAACCCTGCGACCTGCAAGCAGCGTACAAATTGGATGGCGCGACGGCGGGCAGCGGGCAGACCGTCGCCATCGTCGATGCCTACGATAACCCCGCCTTCGTCAGCAGCACGGCGAGTAACTTCCTCACGAGCGACCTGGCGAAGTTTGACCAGCAGTTCGGCCTTCCGAATCCGCCCTCGTTTACCAAACTCAATCAGTCCGGCCAGGCTTTGCCCTTGCCGGCCACCGATCCCGCCGGCCCCGGCAACCCCAACGGGACCTGGGAAAACGAGATCGCCATGGACGTGGAATGGGCCCACGCGATGGCACCCGGCGCTTCGATCGTTCTGGTCGAGGCGAACTCCAGCAACACCGGCGACCTCTTTACCGCGGCACACATGGCCGCGAGTTTGCCCGGTGTCTCCGTGGTCTCGCTAAGCTGGGGTGGGCCCGAGTTTTCGAGCGAAAGCTCCTTCAATTCCAACTTCTCCACTCCGACCGGACACTCGGGCGTCACGTTTGTGGCCGCCTCGGGCGACGGAGGAGCCCCCGGGCTTTATCCGGCGTACTCGACCGGCGTACTCGCGGTCGGCGGGACGGCGCTCCAGATCGCCAACAAGGGGACCTACCAGAGCGAGACGGGTTGGTCAAGCAGCGGGGGTGGGGTCAGCACGGCGCAGTCGGAGCCTTCGTATCAGCAGTCGGTGCAGCAGACCGGCCACCGAACGATCCCCGACGTCTCTTTCGTGGCCTCGCCTTCAACGCCGCTCTCGGTCTATGACTCCTACGACAACACCGGCAGCGGCCCCTGGGTCACCGACTGGGGAACGAGCCTCGGCGCTCCCGCGTGGGGCGCGCTGGTGGCGATTGCTGACCAGGGCCGGATGGCCTCGGGTGGATCACCGCTCGATGGGGCCAGCCAGACTCTCCCGGCGATCTACGGACTCCCCTCGTCCGACTTTCATGATGTCACCAGCGGCAGCAACGGCAAGTATAGCGCCGGTAAGGGTTACGACATGGTCACCGGCCTCGGCTCGCCGGTCGCCAATCGGCTGGCCCCTGACCTGGCCTTCTACGGTATGCCGGACCAGCTCGCGATCACGTCGGGCGTTGGGTCAAGCGTCACGGCGGGTCAGTCGATCGGATTGACGATCGCCGTCGAGCGGCCCGACGGGACAGTGGATACCGCGGCAACCGGTACATTGACCGTCTCCCTCGCGACCGAGCCGGGCACCGGCACCCTCGGCGGGACGCTCACTGCGACGATCGATCAAGGCATCGCTACCTTCTCCGGTCTCTCGATCCAGGCGGCCGGATCGGGGTATTCGCTTCTCGTCAACGGAGACGGAAGCGCGGTGATCTCGCCGACCTTCACTGTGATGCCCGCGGCCGCTGCGCAACTGGTCATCACCAGCCAGCCGCCGGCAAGCGTCGTGGCCGGAGCGAATTTCGGGCTGACCGTCGACGTGGAGGATGTCTTCGGCAACCTGGTCACAACCGATTCGAGCCCGGTTAGCCTGTCGGTCGGCGGCGGCGGGACTCTTGTCGGGACAGCCAACGCAACGGCTTCGGGCGGCGTGGCGAGTTTCTCCGACCTCTCCCTCGATGTGGCGGGCACCGGCCAGTCGATCACGGCGACCGACGGGTTGCTCGCCTCCACAACATCGAGCCCGATCGCTGTCAAATCGGCTGCGGCCTCGAAGCTGGTGATCGAGGCGGGTCCGCCGACCGGTCTGAGCGCGGGGACACCGTTTGGAATGACCGTGCAGGTGGAGGATGCCTTCGGCAATCTCCAGACCGACTATCAAGGCACGGTCTCGGTCGCACTGACGGCCGGCCCGCCCGGATCGAGCCTTTTCGGGACGCTCTCGGGATCGGCGTCGAACGGCGTGGCGACCTTCTCCGGCCTTTCGATCGGCACGGCCGGTTCCGGTGACATCCTCACGGCGACGGCACCGAATCTCGGGTCGTCCGCCACCGGACCCTTCGACGTGTCCCCCGGTGTCGCCTCCAGGCTTCTGATCGAGTCAGGACCTCCGTCGAGCGTGACCGCCGGATCTCCCTTCGGCCTGACGGTCGAGGTCGTTGACGCCCATGGCAACGCCGCCTCCTCCTACAACGGCCCGGTGACAGTCGGACTTGAGGGCGGACCGGCCGGCGCGATCCTCGGCGGGATCACGACCCTCGACGCTTCCGCCGGCTGGGTGACCTTCTCCGGGCTGAACCTGGCCGACGCGGGGACCGGTTACACGATCCGCGTCACGAGCGGAGGATTGTCGCCATCAACATCGGCCCCGCTCGCCGTAACGCCCGCCGCGCCCGCGCAGCTCGCGATCACCTAGTCGCCGTCTTCGAACATTGCGGCCGGTAGCCCGTTTGGTCTGGTCGTCTCGGTGGAGGACCGCTTTGGCAACATCGTCCCCAATTCGCCCGCGACGATCGCCCTGACCCTATCGGGAGGCAGTTCGGGTACCCGTCTCGACGGTGCCACAAAGGAGACTTCCTCGGGCGGCAGCGCGACCTTTGGCGGACTTATCATCGACCAGGCAAGTCCATCTTACAGAATTCAGGCGATCAGCACCGGGCTGACCTCGGCGACGACCGGTCCCGTGGATGTCTCGCCGACTCTTGCGTCTCGGCTCGTAATCACGTTGCAACCGCCTTCGAGCGTGACGGCCGGTGCGAGCTTCGGCCTGGGTGTCTCGGTCGTGGACGCTTATGGCAACGTCGAGCCTGGATACAACGGGATTGTGAGCCTCTCCATCGGCCAGGCCGCGCCCGGTACGAATCTGCTCGGCTCCGCCGTGGAGTCCGCCTCGGCCGGCGTCGGCGTTTTCCAGGGTCTTTCGATCCAGCAAGCGGGCACGGTGACAATCCGGGCGGTCGCCGATGGCGTCGGCAGCCTGATCACGGCACCGATCCAGGTCCGGCCAGCCTCGGCGAGCCGGGTCGTGATGCTTTCGCAGCCTTCTTACGGAGAGGTCGCCGGACAATCGTTCGGCCTCATCGCGGCCATCGAGGACGTTTACGGCAACGTCGTTCCGACGAACGGACCCGTGAACGTCTCCCTGGCCGCAAACCCCGCAGGTGGCCAACTGCTCGGCCCATCCACTGTCGATGCCTCGAACGGCATCGCCGTGTTCTCGGGACTTGCGATCGAGAAGGCTGGCAGCGGGTATGCCCTCTCGACGACATCACCGGGCCTCGCCGCCGGCGGTCCGATCTTCCTTGGCGTTGCCTCGGGACCTCCCGCTCGGCTCATTCTCACAAGCCAGCCCACCGGCACTGTGATCGCTCACCGGCCCTTTGTCCTAAGTGTCGAGGCGGTGGACGCCTTCGGCAACCCCGCAACGGGCTTCCACGGCTCGGTCACGGCCGCCCTTTCGCCGAGCACTCACCGAGGGCGGAGCCGGAGGACGTTCACCGCCCTGGCAGACGGCGGCCGGGCGAATCTCGACGGGAAAATCCTGGTCAAGCCCGGCCGGACCTATTCAGTGACCATCATCGGCGCTGGCCTGGCTCCCGCGGTGACCTCCGTATTCCAGGTCAGCCGGTTGACCGGTTCCGGAACCCTGGCGGCCGTTCGCCGTGCTGGGCATGGGCCTACCGGGTCGGATCGTCTGGCGATGGGCCTGGGCGGCCCCGTTCACCCCCATCATAGGATCGCTCGGCGCCACCGCTGAGCCGAGAGCGCCAGCGAGGCGATCGGTGGAGGGATTGCCCTTCACCGTTCGCCTCGCGACAATCGAGATAAGGATTCCGGTCGGATCTCGTTAAGTCGCGGCGGACGGCCGCAGAGGGCTTGCTCATGGACGGCCGTTGGATCGTCGGGCTGGTCGCGATCCTGCCGATGATCTCTGGATTTTCGGCGGCTGCCGAAGGGCCGGAAGGACAGCCCGATGCCTTCGTCGCCCGGCTGATCCGCCCCGATCGCCAGGCGGCCGAGATCCTCAGACTCTTCGACGGCGCCCGATGGAGCCATCCAGCGGCGGCACTTTCGGCCTGGCGGACTCGGTCGCCCCAGACCGGCCCAGGCAAGGCGATCGAGGCTCTTATCGCCTCGTTCAACCCCGAGATGGTCCGCGAATGGCGGTCCATGGACGGCGCCGAGGTTCGGATCGGCATGGCTCCTTCGACCGGCGAGGTCGAATGGGCTGTTCTCGTCCCACACGACGACGGGACGCTGGCCGCTGGAGTTACGGCCATCCGGCTCACGAATCCGGAAGATCCGCCGATCAAGGCCGGGGATGGTTCGATCCCGGTTGCGCGGATCGGTCGCTCCGGCGTCCCGATGGCCTGCCAGATCGGTGGCTCAGTGGTCGTGGCCGGGTCGCGATCCTGGCTTGAGCGGGGTGCAGCGATCGTTCGGGCCAGAGGCGGTTCAGCCTCGGACTCTGCTGAGCAAATCGATTCAGGATTGGTGTTCCGGCT
>DAIDJI010000519.1 GCA_027451455.1 Planctomycetales bacterium
CCTCTCAAGAGGGTTCGTTCCGGCCGGCGTTGCCGGGGGCCTCGGACGCCCAGGGAGTGAGCGGCCGGTCGGCCGGCCAGAGGAAGCCGTGCAGCGTGAGTCGGCGCACGACCGCGAGAGCTTCGGGGCGGACCTCGTCCGGGGTCTGGCCGAGGCGAGCGGCCACCTCGTTCAGCACGTCGGCGAGGGGGCGTTGACCTCGGCAGAGCGTGAGCAGGTGGAAGACGAGCGGGTTGACGCCCCCCTCGAACGCCAGGCCGCCGCCGAGGGTGCATCGGGCGCCCGCAACGGTCCAGCCGGTCTCCGTGGGCTCCAGCCGCTGCGAGACGGAGACCTCCGGCCGGCAGCGGAGCCGGATCGCCAGAAGGTTGGCGTCGTCCTGGATCGTTTCGATCAGATCGTGCGCCGCGAATCCACGAAGGATGGCCTCGCCGGGGTAGAGGGCGGGGTCGCTTTCCTGGTCGATGCGGACCCAGTTCGGGCCGCCCGACCTTCGACGGAGGCTGATGATCCCGGCGTCGATGGCCTCGATCCGGTTCCGCTCGTAGTAGTCCATCCAGCGATCGAACTCGTCGGCGACGGCGTCGGGCGAGGAAGCGCCGGGATGGGCGACCCAGTGCTGGGCGTAGTCGCCGGGGTCCTCGGAATAGGAATGAACGATCCAGATGTCGCAGCCCGAGTCCTCCAGCCAGCCCGAGAGCCGGTCGAGCCAGTTCTCTCCGGCGATCCGGGCCCAGTTGCAGATGACCTGGGCGAAGCCGCCCTCGTTCAGATGGGCGGGGGCGTTCCGGATGATCTGCTCGGTGATGGCGTCGCCGTGGAGGCCGCTGTCGCGGTACATCGGGCCCTCGGCCGGCGAGACGACGAAGGGGGGATTGGAGCCGATCAGGTCGAACCGCTGATCGCCGGCCGGCTCGAAGAGGCTCCCCTGCGCGGCCTCGATGTGGTCGATCCGATTGAGCATCGCGTTGAGCCGGGCCAGCGCGACGGCGCGGGGGTTGACGTCGGTGGCGAGGACCTCCCGGCAATGCCCGGCGTAGAGCAGGGCGAGGTAGCCGCTGCCGGTGCCCAGGTCGAGCGCCCGGCCCGCGCGAGGCCGGACGAGCATCGAGGCGCAGGCCATCGTGGTGCTGGAGACGCCCGGGACGATGTCGGGACGAGGAGTCGCGTCGTTCGCCTGGGGATCGTGAGCCAGGATGAACGGTCCGAACGGACGGACGAGGAGTCGACGGCGGACGGTGCCTCCCTCGATGTCGACCAGGCCGAGCGAGGCCCAGTCGTCCGGGTCCATCGGCGCGACGGTCCGGCGGAAGTCTTCGAGCGGGACGGGCACGCCGATCAGGAACAGCCGGATCAGGACGGCCTGCGGGTCGGCGTCGCGGGTGAGGCGGAGCAATCGGGGCCGGTCGCGGGACGAGAGGCTCAGCTCCTTCGCCCGACGGGTCGCGATCCGCTCGAAGACGCTCGTGTAATCGTAGCCCGCCCGGTCGAGGACGTCGCGGACGCGGTGGAGATCATCGGGCCGGTCGAGCGATAATGCGCCGAATTCGGAAGGATTCGACATGGTCACCGCCTCCGGATACTCCAACGCGACGGCGGATTGCCGCCAGGCATCAAGCGGAACAAGATCGTCATTGTGCGAGGCCGGCCATCGTTGTGCAATGGGACGGTTGCGGTCGGCATAACGGCCGCTTCGGCCGGACCGGCCCTTGTCCGACGGCCGCGATGCTGTCATCCTGATTAATTACCAATACGGATCGGGAGATCGCGGTTCGTTACCCGTTGAAAGCACGTCGCACCTGTGAGCAACGAGAGCCCGAGCCATGCCGTACAACCGCGGCTACAGCCTGGATGAGATCCATCGGATCCTCTGCGAGAGCGAGCGGCGGGAGCGGCCGTCAAGGGGGTCGGAGCTCGGCCACGCGATCACACAGCACGCCGACGGCCGCGGCGACATCCTCGATAAACGCTACCGGAGCGTGATCCACCTCTTCGCGACCATGGAGCAGAACCGCGCGTCCGGGCCGATCCCGAATGGCCTGCTGGCGCCGTCGAGCTTCGTCGGGAATGACTCGCGATTTTTCACCCGGTTGGATCTGATCCGGGCGGTGTACCAGGCGCTGAACTCTCCCATTGGCCAGAGAGAGCTTGCCGGCCTCGCCTCACGCCCGTGGGTCACGATCGAGGTTCCCCTGGACCGCTCCCTGGGAATCCGGGCGGAGGCGGCCGCCCACCCGACGATGCGGCTCGGCTCCGGCAAGGCGAAAAAGGTTTCCGAGGCGAGAGGACCCTCGACCTTGCGGCAGGGGATTGCACTCGCTGTTTTTGTACTCATCGATCGGGTCAGAGCGGGCGACCCGGAATGCGCGATCCACATCCACACCGCCTATCCCGCGGCGGTCGGCTGACCGGGAGTGACTATCCGTGAGGGCCGTCCTGGAGGTCGGCCCATCAAGGACTTTCTCTTGGCGATGCCCAATCCCTATTTCTTCTCTTTCGGAACTGGGTGGAACGCCATTTTATCGTCCAGTACCGCGGCGAACCCCCCGCTGTACTTTTGGTTGCTATACTTCTCCGCCTTTTGCTCGGCTCTCACCGCATAGTAATTCTGGAAATCGCTTTCCTTCATGTCGAGAAGAAGGTTTTTGTTCGTGTGACGATTTCTCAGTATTTCGCCCAGGAGAGATGTTGAAATGGTTGGCCCCACTTCCACCAAGGAAGTAGCCCACATCGCCTGACTGAACCGATCTTCACCCGCGTAGCCAAATAGCATGTACTGAACCATCCGGGGGGAGCGGAAGTTGTCAGCGAATAGGGAGCTGCCCAGGTGGCTGGTGTCGAACTGCGACATGATTTTCTGGTTTCGAGAATCGCTTCCATTTCTCTGGTTGTCTGTCAGCAGGAAGCAATCGAGCACGAAATCCCACATGGTCTTCCTATCGACCTTGGCCGTGCCGCCCCCCTCGAAGAGAAATGGCATGTCGCTGACGATACTGACGGAGTTGGTGTACAGCCACCCGACATCCTTCTGGCAAGAGAAATTGCTCAGGGCTCCCTGGGCAGGGAGACTCTTAGCCGAGGCGATGAGCAGCCACTGAATCGTATGGGTGAATTCCCCGTGTCCCGCATTAACGCCGTCGACGAAGAGAATCCCTCGCTTCACCACCTCGATGAACGCCTGGCTTTGCGCGTTCGAGAATACGGCGCATGGGAGGTCGGTCCGCAGACCAGTCACCCCCAGCTCGACGAAGCACCGCTTGAGGACCTTGCTGACGCTGAGGTGATGCGTGTGCAGTGTGCACGGCGACGAGTTCGAGTTGATGTTGTTGCAGTTGAGTTTACCGAAGACCAACTGACCACTAGTGATCATCTGGGCGTAGTTCGCCGCTGACTGGCCCGGTTGTTGCTGCAGAAGGAAGTTGCATGCCCGGACGATCGCGGAATCCAACTGGACCATCGCGGCGCAGATCGCATCGGGATCGCTCAGGAGGCAAACGCAATTGGCGTAGTCACTTAGCACCTTTTCGTCTTCTTTTGGAAACAGCGACTTCATTGCTGTCAAAACCGTGTTGATCGATTCCTTGTTGCACTTGATGTCGCGGATACTTGCTGCTAGCGCCTTTGCCGTGTCACTCTTCAGCGAGTTGGGAATTTTCTTTGCGATGGACATTGAGGGCCTCCGTCGTGCAGAGAAGAACTGTGGGATGGCAGGGGTGTGAATCGACGTTCGTCATCGGTCGGTTGCCGGTTCAGGAAAGGGTAACGCATGATCCGCCCATGGGGCAGCCTCTCTCCCTATTGGCACGATTCTAAAGCTGCGAGCCCATCGTCGGTTGCGGATTGGCGTCTGGGTGAATGTTGATCAACGATGGGGCGGAGAAGGAAGCTCTGTCAAGAGGCGCGACCGTAGTATACGTGAGGGCAAGCCGACTCCCGGGAAAGTCGCTACGTTTCCCTTTTCACATTGCGGTTTAGAGCCCCGCATCATCCCGCGAGCGAGATCCCGTTTCATCCCCCAACGGCCGGAGCGAGGCCGGGAATAGCGAGAACGACAAATCCATTCGTGTTGTTCATCAGCAGGTCTTTTTGAGAAGGGATCTTGGAGCGTTCGTCATTTGAAGGAAGTGGGGATGGGGGTGACTCGTCTTGAACACCCCTGTCGCACCCTTCAAAATAAACAAATGCAGCCAGCAGCCAATCCGCAACCGGCAGCATCACCAATCTCAGCATCAAGAGGTCGTCCGAAACTGCGCATCTGCCCCGAGGCGATAGGCCAGGGAGATTTCCTATCGCTCAGGCCTATCGATCGATCTGCAGTTTGCAAAGGAGTCGGCGCAGGAGTTTCTGCTTCCGCTTGTTGACGGCCTGCCGGGAGACCCCGAGTTCAGTGGCCAGCTCGTCCTCGGTCCGGCCGTCCCAGAAGAGGCGGCGGACGAGCCATTGATCGCTCTCGCCGAGGTTTCCCAGGATCAGGACCAGGCGGTCGATCAGTTCGGGATCGGGCTGGTCGGCTTGTGCGGCGGGGCGGTCGGGGAGGAACCCATCCGGTCGGCAG
>DAIDJI010000520.1 GCA_027451455.1 Planctomycetales bacterium
GTGCCGATGCCGACGAGGACCTCGGGGCCGACTCCAAGGTCGCGGAGCCGGCGCGCGATCCGGTTGGCCCTGGCGTTGAGCTGGCGATAGGTGAGCGAACGGGAACCATCGCGGAGAGCCTGAGCGTCCGGAGTCCGGGCCACCTGCTCCTCGATCCGACGGTGGACCGGGACAGAGCTCGATCGATCCGCCTTCTCCTTGAGGAGTCTTGCGACCAGGGCCCGCTTCTGTTCGAGCGTCAGCTCGACACGCGGTTCCTTCAACTGACTCATCCGTCGGTCCTCACTCACGATGGCCTGGCTTCTTTCCCGGTGTTCCGTGGTGGTTGACTGCGATGGGGCCGTTGCGCCGGCTCGAGGGGAGCGGGATCGAGGATCAGCCGAGGCCCTCGATCAGAAGGTCGAGCACGCCCTCTCCGGGGCGGCTGATTTCGAGGCCCAGCGCCTCCCGTTGCGGCTGTTCGCCAGGCTCGAACCGGCCGATCCGTCGGGTGGATCGAGCGTTCCGTTGCGGCTCGTCTCTGATCGGTGGCCGTCGGCCGGAACGAGACCGGTCCACCCGCGCAGGGCCTCCACCTCGAGCAAATTCCGGGCCGGTTGGGGGCCGGTCATGGCTCGATCGGTGAGTGGGCGCAACGTCGCCGCGACGGAGGGACGCGGGCCGGTCATCGGCGCTGAGCCGGCCGTGATTTCCCGCAACGGTCCCGTCATGGTCATCGGATTCATCGTATCGGCCGATCAGCATGGGGAGAGTTGATCCAGGAGCGAAACGAGGTCCTCGCCGTCATCGTCGGGCATTCGGCCCTCGCCCCATCCGTCCATGACGAGCCGGCGCTCGTCCTCGGCCAGCATCGGGAGCAGCCCGACCGGCCGGTCCGGCTCGAAGACGATGGCCGCGAGCAGGGTTCGGAAGCCCTCGGCCATCGACTCGATCGTCGGCTCCGCGTAGAGGTCGGCGCTGTACTCCCAGGCGAGGCGGAGGCGGTCGCCGTCTCGGATGCTGAGCAGGTTCAGTTCGAACTGTGTGGTCCCTCGGTCGAGGGCGATCGACTGCACCGGTAAGCCGTGCAGGTCGAGCAGGGCGCCGCCAACCCCCAGCGCGAACGGCGCCAGGCCGCGCTCGTCGAGCCGGTGCGATCGCTGGTGGGCGTACATCACCTGGAAGATCGGGGTCCGGCCGGGGACGGAGGGGATTCGGAGCCGCTCGAACATCAGGGCGAACGGGAAGTCCTGGTGCTCCAGCGCCTCGGCAACCGTGCGCCGGGTCCGGGCCAGGAACTCGGCGAACGTCGGGTCGCCGCGGAGGTCGGCCCGCATCGGGAGCATGTTGACGAAGTAGCCGAACGAGCCCTCGAGACCGGGTCGGGTACGCCCGGAGACCGGCGTTCCGACAATCACCTCATCCTGGCCCGACCACCGCGCGAGGAACGTCTGAAGGGCGGCAAGCAAGGTCGTGTAGAGGCTCGCTCCATTCGCCTCGGCCAGCGCGACGAGGGCCGTGGACAGGTCCGGGTCAAGCTCGTCGTGGAGGGTCCGGGCTCGCTCGCCCCGGACGGCCGGGCGGGGAAAGTCGGTCGGCAGGTCGAGGACCGGGAGCGGCCCTGCGAGCTGCTCTCGCCAGTACGACCAGAGCCGATCGCCGTCCTCGCCATCGAACCGCGCCTCCTGCCACCGGATGAACTCACCGAACGAGATCGGCGAGGGCCAGTCGCTGGCGGGTCCGCCGATCTCCTCCAGGTAGGCCCTCGCGAGATCGTCCAGGAAGACTGCCGCCGAGAGGAAGTCCGAGATGATGTGGTGGAAGACCAGCAGGACAATCCACTCGGGGCCCGATCGGTTCAGCAGGTGGACGCGGAACAGGGGGCCTTGCTCGATCGCGATCGGGAGGTGAACCAACTCGGTCAACCGGGCCGGGATCGCGTCGAAGTCGAGCGCCGAGGCGTCCTCGATCTGGAGCCAGTTCGCCTCCAGCGCGGCGAGAACTCCGGTGTCGAGGATGCGGACCGATGGGCCCTCGGCGTCGGCCGGGAAGATGCTGCGGAGCGCTTCGTGTCGGTCGATCACCCGCAAGAGGGCGAGACGCAGCGCGTTGATGTCGACCGCGGTCCGGATCAGCCCAGCGCCGGCGATATGGTAGGCCGCGCCCGTTGGGGAGAGCTTCAAGGCGGACCAGAGCATCCGCTGGCCATGCGATAGCCGAGGCTCGGCCGTCGACGGCGCGGTCTCGCCGACCTTCTCCGATGGCCCGTCGGCTTCCACCGCGAGGTACTGGCCCAGTCGTTCGGCGACCTCCCGAATGGAAGACCCCTCGATCAGAATCGAGAGCGGGAGCCTGGCGCCGAGGTAGGCATCGAGATCGAGCTTCAACTCCATCGCGAAGATCGAGTCCATTCCCATCGCCATCAGCGAGCGGTCGAGGTCCACCTGGTCGGGCGAAAGTCCGAGCAGGCTGCCGACCTTTTCCTGCAAGTAGTAAAGAAGCGACGGGTGAGTCGTCACGGGCTCCACTGGGGCGACATCAAGGGGAGCGGTCTTTCCAATGGCGGACCGCTGCGGCGACTCCTCGTCGTCGAACCAGTAGCGCTGGTGCTGCCACGGATAGTTCGGCAGCCGGACGAATCGCCCGGCTGTCACTGCGCGCGACCATTCCAGGTCCAGCCCCCCCGCGTAGAGGGCAGCGGCCGACCACCGAAGCGAGTCCAGCCCCCGATCGCCGTCACGCAACGACTCGATCACCATAGGAGAGACACCTGACGGAACGCAAGCCGATCGGATCGATGCGGCGAGACCGGGACGCGACCCGATCGCAACGATGGCCTCGGGGTTCTCGGCGGTGGCTCGTGCCAGCTCGTCGGCAAGGTCTGTCGACTCTAGGCCATCCGCCTGGCGATCAAGAATAGCGGCTGCTTCTTCGAGCGTGGTCCGTCCCGAAGCGACCGCGGCGGCCAGCGAGCCGAGGCCCTCGCCAATCGAGGCGCCGGGAACGATCCCCCAGGATTGCCAGAGCGCCGCCATCGCAAGCTGAACGGCGAATCGCTGGGAATCGGGGTCCATCGGATCGCGAAGCACCGCCTCGACGCGCTCGATCGTCGCGCGGAAGGCGGGGTTGCCGCGGAACGAGGTAAGAGCCTCGGCCGAGGGAATCGCGATCGAGTCGGGGAAGACGAAGACAGGACCCCGGGCAAGCCCGAGACGCCGGCGGCCGGTCATCACCGAGGGATGCGGCTCGCCGCGGAGAAAGGCCGAGAGCGCGCCGATTGCCTCGTCCCTGCTGGACGCGACGATCACCAGCCGGTGCTCCAGGTGAGTCCTTCGGGCTCCGGCGGTGCAGGCGACATCGCGAAGGTCGAACGCCTCGTCGGAATGGCGAAGGAAGTCGCGGAGCGATCGGGCGAGGTCGGAAAGCGCCTCGGGCGTCCGCGCGGAGATCGGGATCGCGAGATCGGTTTCCTCGGCCGAGTTCGTGTTTGACCGGGGCTCGACGGGACGCGATGGGGCCTCTTCGAGAACGAGGTGGGCGTTGGTCCCGCCGAAGCCGAACGCACTGACACCGGCGCACGCGGGCCCAGTCGTCGAGGGCCAGGGCTGAGCTGCCTCGACGATCTGGAGAGGCAGGGCGTCAAGGTCGATGTGCGGATTTGGCCGGGAGTAGTGAAGGCTGGCGGGGATCGTCCGGTGGTGGAGCGCCAGTGCGGTCTTGATCAGCCCGGCGAGACCGGCCGCGGCCTCCAGGTGGCCGATGTTCGTCTTGACCGAACCGATGGCGCATCGTCGGCCGGGCTCGCGCCCCTCGCCGACGACCGAGCCGACCGAGGCCAGCTCGATCGGATCGCCGAGCGGCGTCCCAGTGCCGTGCGCCTCGATGTAATCGACCCGCCCCGGCTCTATGCCGGCATGCCGATAAGCCGCGCGAAGGACAGCCTCCTGCGCCGGCCCGCTGGGGGCAGTCAGGCCGACGGTCCGGCCGTCCTGGTTGACCGCACCACCCCGGATCAGGGCGTAGATTCGGTCGCCGTTGTCCAGGGCCCGGGAGAGCGGCTTGAGGACAACGACACCGACACCTTCACCCCGGACGTAGCCGTTGGCGCCGGCGTCGAAGGCCCGGCATCGGCCATCGGGCGAAAGGAATCCGCCTTTCGCAAATGCCGCGAAAACCTGGGGCTGGAGCAGCAAGTTCGCCCCGCCGGCCAGGGCGATTTCCGACTCACCCTCCCAGAGGCTCCGGCAGGCGGTCAGAGTCGCGACCAGCGAGCTTGAGCAGGCCGTATCCACCGCCAGGCTCGGGCCGCGAAAGTCAAAGAAGTGCGAGATCCGGTTGGCCGCGATGCTTGCCGAGCTGCCGGTGATCCGGTGGCCGAACGCGGAACCCCCATGGTTCATCTGCATGAACGCGTAATCGCTGGTGGAAATCCCGATGAAGACGCCGACGGGGGCACCGGCGATCCGGTCGGGAGGCTGGCCGGCATCCTCAAGGGCCTCCCAGGCGACTTCCAGAAGCAAGCGCTGCTGTGGATCCATCCGTGCGGCTTCCCGGGGCGCGATGCCGAGATCG
>DAIDJI010000521.1 GCA_027451455.1 Planctomycetales bacterium
GCTCGCGCCAGTAGGCGGCAGCGAAGCGGGAGGGCGCGAAGCAGCCTTTCAGCACCACGTTGACGACGACGTCCCACTCCTCTTCGGACATGTTGAACGCCATCCGGTCACGCAGAATCCCGGCGTTGTTCACCAGGATGTCCAGCCCGCCCCAGTCGTCGGCCACTCGCCTCATCATCGCCTCGACGGCCGAGGGATCGGCGACATTCGCCTCGATCGCCATCGTACTGCCAGCGCGGGCGGATTCCAGCTCGTCGCAGACGGAATCGGCGTCGCGACCGGCCGGGCCGCCCGGGTGATTCACCACCACCCGGGCGCCTGCCCGATGCAGGGCACGCGCGATCGTGGCGCCGATTCCCTGCGAGGAACCCGTCACCAGAGCCGTCCGGTCCGAGAGGTCGATCGTGAGGCTCATTCGAAGCGAACCCCCTCATCGGTGATGCGGTACGGCAGGATCTCCTCCGAGCAGGCACTGCCGCGGTGCTTCACCACCGCGAGCGCCCGGCCGAGCCGGCCCTCGTGCCGCGTCCGGCCCATCAGGATAATCGTGTTGGCATTGGCGAAGATGTCGCCCTGGCTGATCGGCTGCTCCAGCAGTTCGTCGAGCATCACCTGCGTGGTCGTGTAGAGGTAGACGCAGCTGACCTGCCTGTGGTCGTATCGGTGCGCGTGGACCTCCGGCTCGAACGTTCGGTACTTCTCGCGGAGCCACTCACGCGCGGCCCACTCGTCCTCCTTCCGGAGGACATGATGATAAAGATACTCGAAGAACTCGAACTGGATCGAGTCGCTGAACCGGTCGGTGGGCTCCAGGCCGTCGAAGACGATCCGGCGCGTGCCGCGCGCCAGGTGCTGGTAGAAGAAGCCGACCGAGCACCGGAAAATTCGGGCGAGGTCGGTCTTCCAGACGTGCCACTCCTCCGATTCGAGGTCAGTTCGGGTGACACGGCGTCCGGCGCGGTCGATTGGGTGGAAGTAGTCGCCGATCGGGCGGGTGGCGTCCCAGGCGTGGCTGAAGTCAGGGGTGAGGGAAAGTGGGTAATCGGTCAGGTCCCAGCCGAAGAGGCGGTGGGCGTAGTCGGCGTGGTTCTGTGGGTCGCCCCGGCTGGTGAGGTCGCAGAGGATCCCACGCTGGCCCTCGACAAGGCGCCCGGTGTCGGCCCATTTCAGGCCAAGTTGCGTTTTACCGATCCCGGTTGTCCCGGCGAGGACGGTCAATGTGCCCGGGAGCAATCCGCCCCCGAGGGCCCGATCCAGTTCCTCAATCCCGAATGGCTGTCGAGCGTTGGACATGCGCATCTCACGAGCCGGCCGACGGGGGGCCGAACCGGCCCCGGTCAAAACCCCATTGTGGGGGAGCCTTTCCGGCGCCGACAAGGGCGCGCCGCCGAGTTTCCCGATCAGCATGAAGTTCAGGTCGGCGGATGCCGAATTAATCCTCAGAACCCGCAGGATCCGGCGAGCCCCGGCCGATCCGTGTGAAATGGCGGGCCAGGAAGGTTCAGGCGAGGGGTCCGAACCGACCGAGGACGATCGGCCGTGAAGTCTCGAGGTAGACGCATGATGAAGCGATCCACGAGCGGGCTCCGGCCAGTCCTGGCGACGTTGCTCCTCGTGGGGACGGCCGCGACGGCTGCTGGTCAGGCGACGGCGCCTCGTCCCGCGACGACCCCTGCGCCCCCGCCGGCGATGCCGCCGGTCTTTGCCGAGGATCGGCCGACGATCCCCGCGCCCCGGCCGATCTTCCCGACTCCGATGACCACTCCCGGCGAGAAGCCCGGGGCCAGGAAGCCCGAGGCCGAGGTTGTTCCTCGGGTGATCCCGCTCGGTCCCGAGGTCGACGCCCAGGGTCCGGCCGTCGTGCCCCCGCGCCCCCGAATTATCCAGTTTCCCCGCGATGCCGGAGGGCTGGTCCCGGTTCGGCCGAGCGTCGCCATGCCCGCACGCAACGACCATGAGGTGGTCCACGACATCAACAATCTGATCGAGGCCGTCAGCGAGACCGAGGCCGAGATCGGACTGGTTGAGGGGCAGTCGCGGATTCTCCAGACCCGCCGCGTCCTGAGCCGGATTGTGATCTCGGATCCGAGCGTCGCCGATGTCGAACTGCTCAACGACCAGCCCGAGTCGCGGCTCTGGAACCTTCGGGCGGTCCGGTCGGGCTCGACCACGATGACGCTCTGGGACGAGACCGATCGGCCCGTGACGTTCCGCATCCGCGTGACCATCGACACGCAGGACCTCGAGGCGCGGATCCGACAGGCTTTCCCCGGCGCGGATGTGAAGGTCCGTCAGGTGGGCGCCCAGATCATTCTCGACGGCCAGGTGCCCGACTCCAAGACGATGTCCGACGTCTTGCAGGTCGTCTACACCACGCTGACGATGACGAGTCCGCTCTATCGTGGCAACTCCGGTGGCGGTGGGATGGGCGGCGGTGGTGGAGGCGGTGGTGGTGGGATGGGTGGCGGTGGTGGGATGGGCGCTGGCGGGAACATCTCCGGAAGGGCGGGGATGGTGCTGGTGAACCGGGTGACGGTCCCGGGGCCGAGGCAGGTCTTGCTCCACGTGAAGATCGCCGAGATCAACCGGAGCGCAACCCGGCAGGTCGGCGTGAACTGGCTGTATTCGCGGGGACGGTCGATCATCGGGTCGTCGATCGGCGGGGCTTATACCGGGGGAACGGTCTCGTCCAACACGTCCACCCTGATCCGGGGCGGGGCCACCGCGACCGGCTCGGCCGCGCCCAATGCCAACACCACTCTTTTCGGCGTCTTCGACTCGGGCCACTTCTCGCTCTTCATCGAGGCGCTTCGGACGAACGCGCTGGCGAAGGTTCTCGCCGAGCCGAACCTGATGGCGATGGACGGTCAGCCCGCTCGATTCCTGGTCGGCGGAATCTTTCCCTACCCGGTCCCGCAGAGTAGCTCCATCCCGGGTGGCACGGCGGTCGTTACGGTTCAGTTCCAGCAGTTCGGCACCATCCTGACGTTCGAGCCGCACATCCTCGCCAACGACGTGATCCGGCTGGACGTCGAGCCGGTCATCAGCGAGCTGAATTACGGCCAGACGACCACCGTCAACGGCGGGATTGTCCCGTCGATTACCCAACGCGCTGCGAGGACGATCGTCGAGCTGCGCGAGGGGCAGACCCTCGCGATCGCCGGTCTGCTCCAGCTTTCGACCAATGCCACGACGACCCGCATCCCCGGCCTGGGCGACCTGCCGATTGTCGGCCCCTGGTTCAGCGGCGATTACATCGAGTCGATCGAGACCGAGACAATCATCCTGGTGACGCCCGAGCTGGTCTCTCCGCTCGACAAGCCCGAGGTCACCGAGGCGCCCGGCGATCGCGTGATGCAGCCGAACGACCCGGAATTCTTCCTGCTCGGCCGGATGGAGGGGAAGCTCGGGCGTGAGTTTCGATCGACGATGGGATGGCAAGACCCGCTGAACATCATGAAACATTTCCAGAGCGAGCAGCACTGGGTCGTCGGGCCTCACGGATATTCGGATTAACAGAGGAGCGAATCATGCCTCCCCGGTTTTCGAGGATCACCCGCCGGTCTCTCGCCGCGATCGCCGCCGCGATCCTCGCCGGCGAGGCGGGCGCGCAGCCGCCGTCGCCTCCCGCGGGTCAGCCGGTTTGCCAGCGTCGCGGACGACTGCACCGGATCTGGCACCACACCGCCCACACCTTGCAGGACGACTTCATCGGCTATCCCGACACGTTCATTGAGCCGCCGCTGGGCGCGTATGTCAACCGGCAGTTCTCGGTACAGGTTGCCAAGGCCGACCCCCACCGATTCACCGTCTACCGGTCGGATTTCCTCCCCGGAACCGAGTTGTTCTCGCCCGTTGGGGCCTCTCGGTTCAACCTGATGTATGCCCGGCTCGCCGGATGGCCTGGTCCGATTGTCGTCGAGTGGACCCCGGACCATCCCGAGCTTGCCCAGCAGCGGCGCAAGGCGATCCTGGCCACCCTCGCCGCCGCCGGGCACCCGATCGCCGAGGACCGCGTCGTGATCGGCCCGTCGCCCTATCCGGGTGCCATGGGAACCGAGGCGACAAACGATTTCAACAATTTGATGCTACGGATGCAGGCGGCGTCCGGGGCCTTCCCGCCGACGCCGAGCTTCTCGGCACAGATGGGACTCCGATGATCGAAAAGGGCACAGACATGCCAGATCCCGAGAAGAACGCCCGGCCGATCCGGAACGGTTTCCGGGTCGGGCTGGCGATCGCCTGGGTCCTGCTCGGGGGCGGTTGCGTCCACACGCCCCGGACCTCGCCCGACTCGGTGCGCGCCCGTCCGGCGACCAGTCCGCCGATGCCGTCAACTGTCGCCAGCCGGGACGACGTCCCCACGGCCACCGTCGACCTGAATCGGACCGTCGGCGAAAACACCACCTTCCACTCGAAGCCGACCGAACGCCAGAAGTTTCAGGTCCACATCGATTTCGGCAAGGTCTTCGAGGGGCAGGCGAACCCCGATCGCGCCTTGCAGGAATACCAGGACGCGCTCAAGGTCGCCGAGTCGCGCGCCCATCGGA
>DAIDJI010000522.1 GCA_027451455.1 Planctomycetales bacterium
GGGTCTGCGAAGCCCGGGTGCAAGTCCTCGCGTCGACCGGCCACTTTCGGGCGCCTGACGGGGCCATCCTCAAGGTCGGCCCCGGCGAGCCGTTCTTCTACTCTGATGGTACTTTCGCCGTCGATGTTCCCCGAGGGCAGACCGACGTCATCGTGGAACGCGGGACCGAATACCGACCTCTAAGGATCGTCGTCGACGTTCCCGCACGAGGGACGATTGACCTGGATCTTCCGATCGAGCGGTGGATCCGATTGCCCCAGACCGGCTGGTATGCCGGGAACACCCACGTTCATTACGGGGAAGGCGAAACCCGGGCCGAGGACCGCCTTTATCTGGACCCGCGGGTTGAAGATCTGCCGGTCCTGGTCGTCAGCGTCCTGCAACGCGATCATCTCGCCTACGCTTCGAATGCGTTCCCAATTGGTTTGCATCGGCACTCCACCCACGACCACATAATCGACATCGGGGAGGAATCCCGCCACAACATCAGGGACTTCGACATTGGCCTCGGCCACATCATGCTGATCCGGCTCAAACAGATCGTCGAACCGATCAGCCGGGGTCTCCTGGTTGACGAGGCGAACCCGGATTATCCTCCGCTTGTCGATGCGTGTGACGAGGCGCGAGCGCAAGGCGGCGTCGTGCTCTGGTGCCACAACGCGCAGGGAATGGAAGCACCGATTGCCGCGGCGTTGGGGCGCCTCGACGGAATCAACCTCTTCGATCCCTACTGGATGGACCCCGAGTACGAGCTCTGGTACCGTCTGCTCAACTGTGGGATGCGCTTGCCGGGCTCAACCGGATCGGACTGGTTTATCTGTTCGAGCAACCGCGTGTACGTCGAGGTAGGATCGAGCTTTTCCTACGAGAACTGGCTGCAAGGAATACGCGAGGGACGAACCATCCTGACGAACGGTCCAATCCTCCAGCTTTCCGTGTGTGACCAGCGGCCGAGCAACATCGTCCTGGAGCTGAGCAGCAGCCGGCGCTCGGTACCGGCAGTCGTCGAATGGTCCGGAGCTCAGCCAATCGACCGCATCGAGATCGTTCGCGATGGGGAAATCGCCGCGGTCTTTGAGAACGTCGATCAGGCGACCTCGGGAACGTTCACGACCACGGTTGACGCGGCGGGCGCGGGTTGGATCGCCGCGCGGTGCTGGGGACGCCGTCGGACCAGTTATGGACACCCTCTCTGGGGCCACACCAGTCCGGTGTATCTGCGTTCGTCACCCGAGGGAGCGGTGGTGCGCGCGGCAAGCGCTGCCTTCCTGCAGCACATCGACGAATCCCGTGAGTGGATCCGGACCCGGGCGCGATTCGAGAGTGATGCCCAACGGGAGCGTCTGCTCCACCTGTTTGCGGAGGGGCGTAGCGTATATGAGCGACTCCACCGCGACGGAGGCACGAACTAAGCGTGGCGATCAGGAATTGACGCCCGCAAGCAGGCGGCCCTACAATGGCGATACGTCGGTCGCCGCTCATGTCCCAACCGGGGGTTGCGGAAGTGTGGCTCAAGTTTTCCTTATCCCGAGAGGGATGAAGGTGCACCAAATCGTACGGGTGCTCGGATTCTCCACCAACAGGAGGACGCGATGCTCGTCGCCGAACCGTGGACGAAGCTGGAACGACAAAAGCTGCTCTGGATGTATGACCGGATGACCTTGATTCGCGAGTTCGAGGAGCGCCTCAAATCCCTCATCGATGGGGGTGTGCCGGTCGGCGCGGCCCATTACTACGTCGGCGAGGAGGCCGTCGCCGTTGGCATTTGCGCCGCGCTCCGCGAGTGCGACTGGATCGCCTCGACCCACCGTGGTCACGGCCACTGCATCGCTAAGGGTGTCGACGTCCGTCCCATGATGGCGGAATTGTATGGCAAAGCGACCGGCACCAATCGTGGCAAGGGCGGCTCGATGCACATCACCGACATCTCAAAAGGCATGCTCGGCGTCAATCCGATCCTGGGCATGGGAACACCGCACGCGGTTGGCGCGGCGCTCACTGCCCGGGTCAAGAAGACCGATCAGGTCGTCGCGACCTTCTTTGGCGACGGCGCCGCCAGCATCGGGGCGGTTCACGAGGCGATGAACATGGCCGCGATCTGGAAGCTGCCGGTGATCTTCGTCTGCGAGAATAATCGCTATGCTCAGTCGACGCCGGTCGAGTACGCGGTCTCGGTCAAGGACATCGCGGACCGAGGCCCGGCGTACAACATGCCCGGGGTCGTCGTCGACGGCCAGGACGTCTTCGCCGTCTGGGAAGCGGCCGACACGGCGGTGCGACGAGCGCGGGCCGGTGAGGGGCCATCGCTGATCGAGTGCAAGACCTACCGTTACCATGGCCACTCCCACGGCGACGATCCGCACCGCTATCGAACCGTCGAAGAGGAGGAGGCGGCGAAGGCGCGCGACTGCATCAAGCGGTTCCGGGAGCAGACAATCTCCCACGGAATTTTTACTGCCACCGATCTGGATCGGATCGACGCTCAGAACCAGGCGCTGATCGCCGAGGCGATTACCTTCGCCGAAGCGAGCGCGCTCCCGGATCCTTCTGAGCTCCTCACCGACGTGTACGTCACGGATCGATAAGGGGGAAACGATGGCCGTTGCGCAGCGCGAGCTCACCTTCAACCAGGCGGTCAACGAGGCGATTCGCCAGGAGATGCGTCGGGATCCCACGATCATCATCATTGGCGAGGACGTGGCGGGCGCGGCCGGACGGCGCAATCAGGGCTTCGACGACGGCTGGGCCCCGTCGCTCAAGAGCCGTGGCCTGTACGCCGAGTTCGGCCCGGATCGCGTGATCGACGCGCCGATCTCCGAGATGGGGTTCGTGGGTGCCGGGGTCGGCGCGGCGATGACCGGGCTGCGGCCCATTGTCGACCTGGCTTTCATTGATTTGATCGGCTGCTGTTACGATCAGATCGCGAACCAGGCGGCGAAGATGCACTATATGATGGGCGGTCGGGTCACCGTGCCCCTCACCATCCGCACCTCCTACGGGAGCCGAGGCTGGAGCGGGCAGAGTTTTGGCGGCGGTGCGGCCGCCCAGCATTCCCAGACCCTCTACGCCGTGCTCGCCCACATTCCCGGTCTGAAGCTCGTCGTGCCGACTACCGCCTACAACGCCAAGGGCCTGATGATCGCGGCGATCCGCGACGATGGTCCGGTCGTCTTCCTCGACCACAAGTTTCTGGGCAATGCCGCGAAAAGCCCGGTGCCGGAAGAGCCGTACACTCTGCCGATTGGCCAGGCCGCGGTCGTCCGCCGGGGCCGGGACGTCACGCTTTGCGGGATTGGCCGCATGACCCATATGTGCCTCGAGGCGGCAAACGTGCTCGCGAGCGAGGGAATTGACGCCGAGGTCGTGGACGTCCTCTCGCTGGTGCCGCTGGACGAAGCCACGATCCTTGAATCGGTGACCCACACCCGACGGCTGATCGTCGTCGACGAGGACACCCCCACCTGCTCGATGGCACGCGACATCGCCGCCCGGGTTGCCGACCAGGGCTTTGACTACCTCGATGCGCCGATCAAAACGATCACCGGTCCGGAGGCGCCGGTCCCCTACGCCGCGGCGCTGGAGCGGTACTACCTGCCGACGCCCGACCGGGTGGTCACGATGGTCCACGAGCTTCTCGGTCGATAGTGCCCGATCAGGGCGGGGGTTTGGGGGTCAGGAGTTGGGGTAGGGAAGCCCCGCTAGGGCGGGGGAACCGATGGAATAGGCGCCCCAATTTGCCTTGGGAGGGCGGAATGGCGGTACCGATCCTGATGCCCAGCGTGGGCATGTTCACGACGGAGGGAAGCCTCAGCGCGTGGCGGCGCTCGAACGGCGCGCGGGTGCAAGAAGGCGAGATCATCTGCGAGATCACGACCGAGAAGGCGACCCAGGAGATTGCTGCCCCCGCGGCGGGCATCGTTCACCACGCGGTCACCGAAGGAACAGTTGTTCCGGTCTCGGGGCTGATGGGCTATATCCTCGCCGAGGGGGAAGCTCCGCCCTCCCCGGCGGCCGCGGCCCCGAGAGCGCCCTTGGGCATGGATGTTCCCGCTGCGCCTGCTCCAACTGCCGGGGGGACCTCCGGGCCCCGGCCGACCCTGCCCAGCGAGATTCGAGCGAGCCCCATCGCGCGACGGATCGCTACCGAGAACGGCGTCGACCTCAGCCAGGTGATCGGCAGCGGCCCGAGCGGCCGGATCGTCGAGGCGGATGTCCTCGCCATGCTTGCCCAGCGAGCCCCAGGAGGCACGCCCGGGTCTGCCTCCCTGGCCCAGACGGCCGGACACCGGATTCGTGAGCGGATTCCTCTGGCCGGCATCCGACAGACCATCGCCCAGCGCCTCCAGGCCAGCCATCAGCAAACGGCGCCGGTCACCCTCACCCGCGAGGTCGATGCCGAGCTCCTGGTCGCGTTCCAGGCTTCTTCGAGCGAGCGCCTGGGGATCTCGGTTCCCTACGATGCGCTGTTCATCAAGATTCTGGCGGCCGCACTGCGCGAGCGGCCGGAGCTCAACGCGACGCTCCAGGGCGAGGAGATTGTCGTCTAC
>DAIDJI010000523.1 GCA_027451455.1 Planctomycetales bacterium
CGACGAACAGCCCCGATGTCGAAAGGATCAGCGCCGAGGTGAGCCCAAGCGGTCGGCCGCCGAATCGTCGACCGAGCAGGTAGACCAACGCGACCGTCCCGATCGCAAAGCCTGCGCTGGGGAGGCGGACGATCACCTCATCGCGCCGGCCGGTGATCTCGATCAGCGTCGCGACGATCCATCGGGGCAGGGGAGGCTTCTCCAGCCTGGGCCGGCCCTGGATCTCAGCGACCAGCCAGTGACGGTGGTCGACGGTGTCGAGGACCTCGGCCGAGGCCCTCTGCTCGCGCTTTCCCCAGAGGTCCACCGAGCCGAGACCGCCCAGGAAGATGACGACCGCCAGACATCCGACCACGACCTCGGGCCACCCGGCGCGCTCGATCGACTTCCTCGATTGCGATTCCGTCGGCATCCGTGCCTCCGTCCGTTTCGGTCCACCGGAGCGCGCGGCAACCCCCTTGCCGGCGAGGCTCGGCACGCTATCCGAAACGAACGAACGAGGCAATCCGAACCGAAGCGCACGGAGAGACCGCGGCGGGTTGCCCTCAGTCGACGGCTTCGAGTGCGAAGTACATCGAGAGCCGGGGCGGGGCTGCAGTCCGGTCGTACATCAGGCCGAGGAAGAGGCCCGGCCCGACCTGGCGGATCTCGTCGCGATTGTGGGCGTAGATCCGCGAGGTCCCGGCATAATCCAGGATCAGCGAGGGCGCTCCGTCGAGCCAGCTTGGGGCCTGGTAGAGCCGGCCCCGGATCATCTTGACGCCGAAGAAGCGGTTGACGGCGGTGGACTGGTCGGGCGCGATGACCTTCCCCTGCCAGACGAGCCGGGCCCCTCGCGAGAGGGTACGGCCGCGTCGGGTTCCGGGCGCGAGCAGGGCCGTCCCGCGGACCCGGCCTGGAGGGATCGCCGCAGCCGTCCCGGCGCGATAGAGGGCCTCGATCTCGGCCGGGCTCATCGACTGGAGCGATGAAATCGTGACTTCGGCTGGGGCCGGTGTCTGCCCCCTCGCATCGCCCGCTGCCATCGGACCGATTGCCATCGCCATCAAGACCCCCAACCCTCGGACGAACCCGCGTCCGATCGTTCGATTCCTGCGAAAGCACATGATGCCCGTCTCCGGTCCTGTGGCGTGGCCCGCACCCGTAGGCCCCCGTATCCCGATCATCGGCCGGAGCGGGCCATCAACTTGAGCGCGGTTCGTCGGGCGGCGTCTCGTCGCGAGGTCGGGCCGTTCGGCGACGGCTCGCCCACCACCAGAATACGGCCAGGCCGGAGAACCCGGCGATCAGCAGGAGGAGCCCGGCCCAGGGACCGATCGCTACCCAGACCGCCCTCCGTGCCACGATCCTGCGCAACATCGACATCGAGGCCGGCGGCGAGTCTGGAACCTCGGCCGTCGAGCCGGCAAGGAAGCCGTAGCCGAGCAGCGGGCCGAGCATCAGGAGCCAGGTGCCCCCGTTCCAGTCATACGGGTCGGGCCCCGAACGCGAGGAACTGAAGAAATTGAGGGCAAGCTGGTAGTACGTCTCCTCCAGTAGAGCCGGGATCATCGGGAAGATCAGCCAGGCGAATGCCCTGCCGATCTCGGCACGCAGACCACCACCCATGATTTTGGCTCCGGGGCCGACCCTCGGCAGGCGTCTGGCTTCCGCGCGAGGCTTACGTGTAAGGATACTCGCCGAGGAGGAGGTTTCGATCCCGTCCGCCTTCAGGAAAAATCGGGGCGGTTGGATCGCCCCAAGATCAATCGCTCTCATGAGGTTGGGAGTGTCGGTCGCGGGAGGCGTCTCGGGTCGGGTTGACAGCGCCGGGGGATCGCGGTTAAATCGCCGAAGTCACACGGAAGCCGAAGCGAATCGACGGGCCCAGGGCCGGGCCGGTGCGCACCGAATCGGTGTGCCCGAGATCGTCCGGAACCGGGCCCACCTCGACGATGGCTCGGCTCGACGAATCAAGACATCTAACCGATACACGCCGGAAGGCGTCTCGAATTGCAGGCGAATCAAGGATGGCGCGGCCGCAAGCGGGGAACAAACCGGTTCACGGACGAACCGGTCCCCGCCGTTTTCAGCACCCCGATCTCACTGCCCCTCGCGCTCCCGTCATCCTTCATTGCGCCGGTCGCCCCGAAGATCCAGACGGCTCCGGGGCGAGCTTGATCAGACCGGAGCCGAAAGGTTCGAACGGGCCAGGATGAGTTCGATGATCCCGGGCCAGGTGCTTTCCGTGCCGGCCGCCGCGATCCCCGGTCCCTCGTTTTGGGCTGGGGGCCTATTGCGCGCCGGCCATCGGAAGGAACGAGGCAGAGGATCTGTCGCAACGGGGAGCCGAAGGGGGCCGGCGCATGGGGCCAGGGATCGTGAGGACGTCCGCACCGACCCGGGCGCCGCATCGGCGGTTCCGGCCCGGCCCTGCGCCGGCCGGGGCGACAGAGCGATCATCGCGCAGGCGATGGTTCGTCTCGCTCCACCCGGGCGAGCCCGAGACATGCCGGCGCCTCTGGCAGCCGTTCCTCGTCAATTACGTCCACCTCGGCCTTTTGCTGGCGGTCTTCCACCTCTACCAGGTCGAAAGGCGTCCGTTCCAGGGACACGCGCTGGAGTCGCTGGCGGCCCTGGCGATGCTGGTTCTACCGGCTCACTACCTCGCCCCGCTTCGGTGGAAGAAGCCGATCTTCCTTGCGGCCTCGGCCGCCGGTCTGCTGATGGTCGCGGGACCGGCCGCCTCGGTCGGCGTGCTGGCGATCGCCGCCGTCTTCATCATGACCTGCTTCCTGCCGATCCCCTGGATCGCCCGCGCCTCGGCCTGCGCCGCGATGGCCGCTGCGATCGTCTGGGCCCGG
Organism: Planctomycetales bacterium; assembly: GCA_027451455.1. Classification (GTDB taxonomy): domain Bacteria; phylum Planctomycetota; class Planctomycetia; order Isosphaerales; family Isosphaeraceae; genus JAKAUH01. The sequence continues at coordinate 2,844 of DAIDJI010000523.1, forward strand.
CCGTCTCTTGTCGAGGCCGGGCTTCCCGACGAGGTCATCCCCATCGCCGCCTCGATGCTGATGTTTCGGATGATCCTCTTCCTCTACGAGCTGAAGCACGCCCGAGCCCCCGAGTCGCCGATCGACGCGCTCTCGTACTTCTTCCTCCTCCCCAATTACTGCTTCCCGCACTTCCCGGTCGTCGACTATCGGACGATGCAGCGCGGGTACTTTGCCGACGATATCCACATCACCCAGCGACGCGGTCTCGCGATGATCTTCCGGGGGACGGTTCATGTCCTCGCCTACCGGGTCGTTTATCACCAGATGCTTATCCCTGCCTCGGCCGTGAGCGGGATCGAGGACCTGGTTGTTTTCATCGTCTGTAAATATCTGACCTACCTGGAAATTTCGGGGCAGTTCCATATTGCGTGCGGGATGTTGCACCTCTTTGGCTACCGGCTCCCGGAGACGCACCACCGCTACTTGCTGGCGTCGAGCTTCACCGATTACTGGCGACGGATCAACATTTACTGGAAAGATTTCATGGTCCGGGTGGTATTCAACCCGGTGATCTTCCGGTTAAAGCGGTGGCCGACCCCGGCCGCACTCGCAGCGGCGACGGCGGTGACGTTCCTGGCGACCTGGCTGTTGCACGGCTACCAGATGTACTGGCTCCGGGGAGAGTGGGGCTTCGGCGCGACCGACGCTCTGTTCTGGGGGACGCTCGGGGTCCTGGTGGCGATCAACGTGCAGTTTGACGCTCGACGGTCGGTGGCGAGAAAGGCGGCGCAGGATCGGACGCATCCGGCGCTCGGGTTTGCGATCCACGGAGCGAAGGTCGCAGCGACGTTCACGACGATCGCGGTCCTCTGGTCGCTCTGGTACAGCACGAGCGTCGGGGCCTGGCTCGACATGATGGGACGAGGGCTGGGAGGCTCGTGGAGTTTCCCCCGGCTGGGAATGCTGGTCGAGATGGTCCGCCGGGGGATACACGGTGTCTGACCGGATGACGCGCCGGCACTGGCTTGCCATCCTCGCCCTGCTCGCGGGGGGAATGCTCCCCGACCGCCTGCTCGGCGCAGGGCCCTCGCGACTGCGCGCCAGCATTGCAAGCGGCCTGTTCAACCGAGCGGACGCCGGACGCATCGAACGGGGATACTACGAGCAGATCCTTCACGAGGGGCGCCGGTTCGAGGACCTTTGCGACCTACCGGCGCTCCGTCGACGGCGGAGGTCGGGCGAGACCTTCGCGGCGCCGGTCGACTCCGCACCGCTTGTGGCGCGGGTCGACGACATCCGCGAGGTCGTTCTCCGACCGTCGGAGACGGTCGAGCGCGCCGGCATCCGATGGGCGACCAACACGCGAGGGATGCGCGACCACGAATACCCGGTCGAGAAGCCGACAAGGACGTTCCGGATCGCGATGGTCGGCGACTCGATCGCCGCCGGGTGGGGAGTGGACGTCGAGCATCGGTTCGAATCGATCCTCGAGCGAACCTGGAACGAACGGTCGAGCGCCGCTGGCGGTCCCTCGGTCGAGATTCTCGACTGCGCCGTTCCCGGCCACGCACCCGGCCAGCGCTGGCACCAGTTGCAGGCGGTCGGCTGGCCGATGCACCCCGACCTGGTAATCTGCGAGGCGACCGAGGCCGACATCGATTGGGACGAGCGCCGGCTCCGCTATTTGCTGGCCCGCGGACTCGGGTTCGACT
>DAIDJI010000524.1 GCA_027451455.1 Planctomycetales bacterium
GCCGTCGGATGGGAACAACGTCTGGTTGCGGTTTTCGATCGCGATCAGTGCGGGGAGCCAGGGTGCCAGCGAGGCCAGTTCGGCCCGCCAGGCGGTCGCCTGCTCGACCAGGCGATCGGCCCAGGCGGCCGGGGCATCGGCTGGGGCGGCGGGCCTCGCCGCCAGGTCGCGCGCTGAGATCTCGACCGAGGCGAGCCATCCGTCCCACTGGACCAGGTCGGCGGGAATCGGCCCGCCGAGGAGCGAGGCGAGCCGACGCGCCGGCTCCCTCGGCATCGAGGGAGACTCGGTCGCGAGCCGGAAGGCGTCTTCGAGCCCCTGCACGACCGAGGCGTCGAGGATCGGCGCGTCTGCCTTCTCGCGGAGTCCGTGCGAGAGCGTGACCAGGCAGCCGAGCAGGTTGCCGCTGTCGACGGTCGAGATGTATCGGGGCGTCAGCGGTTGCAGAGTTCGGGTGTCGTACCAGTTGTAGATGTGTCCCCAGTGCTTTTCCAGCTTCTGGAGCGTTTGAAGGGTCTTCTCCAGGCGATCGACCAGCCGTCGCGGGCCGATGTAGCCGAAGTCGGCGGCGGAGAGGGTTGAGAGCAGGAGCAGGCCCTTGTTGGTGGGCGAGGTTCGGTGGGCGATCCGGCCGTCGGGGTATTCCTGGAAGTTGTCGGGCGGGAGCCAGTTATCCTCGTCGCCGACGAAGGTCTCGAAGAAGAGCCAGGTCTTGCGGGCGATCCGGCGGAGGGCCTTGCGTTCGTCGTCGGAGAGAACGGTCCGCTCGACGGCCGGCGGGCGGCTGAGGAAATAGGCCCATCCCGGCGAGATCAGCCAGGCGAGCAGGAACGGCGAGGCGGCCAGGAGCGCCTCGGGCCGAACCAGGGCGACGATCGCGGCGATCGCGACGGCAAGCGCAGGGCCGGCCCACATCCCCTGGACGAAGTGGCGGAGGTCGGTCCCCAGCCGTTGCTCGGTCGAGGCGGCCGTTTCCCATTCCAGCAGTTTTTTCCGGCTTATGTAGAGTCGTGTGATCGTTCGGGCGATCGCGTCGACCAGCACGGACGACCGGTACGCGAGCAGGACCAGTTCCATGAAGATCTGTCCGACCATCGCCGAGACGGTCTCGCGAGCCGCCTTCAGCGGCGAGAGGAGTCCCTGGCGAGGGATGGCGACCGCGATCGACATCGCCGCCTGCCAGAGTGGGACCGAGAGGGCCAGCACGGCGAGGATCGTCCAGGCCCAGGGGGAGCCCGGCAGAACCGTCCAGCCGAGCACCAGCAGGACCAGAAGCGCCGGCGGGACGAGGCTCCGGCGGAGATTGTCGAGCAGCTTCCAGCGTTCGAGGGCGGGCAGGGGGTTCGGCCGTCGGACGCCCGGGCCCCCAGCGGTCGGAACGCGAGGCGCCAGCCAGGGGAGGAGCTGCCAGTCGCCGCGGACCCACCGATGCTCGCGCCGGGAGTAGGCGTTGTATCGGGCCGGAAAGTCATCAAAAAGTTCGGTGTCGCTCAGCAGGGCGCAGCGGGAGAAGTTCCCCTCGATGAGGTCGTGGCTGAGGATCGCGTTTTCGGGGAAGGCGTGGGCGGTCGCGGCCTCGAAGGCGTCGACGTCGTAGATTCCCTTGCCGGTGAACGTGCCACTGCCGAAGAGGTCCATGTAGAAGTCGGAGGCGGCGGTCGAATACGGGTCGATTCCGCCGGAGGTTGCCAGCATCGCCGCGAACCGGGACCGGGTCGCGGCGGTCAGGTGGAAGCTCACCCTCGGTTGAAGGACCCCGTAGCCCGAGACCACGCGTCCGGCCGCTGGGTCGAACCTGGGCCGGTTCAGCGCGTGTGCCATGGCTCCGACCAGCCGGCCGGCCGCGTCGCGAGGCATCCGGGTATCGGCGTCGAGGGTGATCACGTAGCGGACCTGCGGTAGCTCGGAGGGGTCGACGCTGAAGGTGGTGTAGCTGGTGTCGCGCGCTCCTCGGAGCATCCGGTTGAATTCCTGGAGTTTCCCGCGCTTTCGTTCCCAGCCCATCCAGACGCCCTGCGAGGGGTTCCAGAGCCGCTTGCGGTGGAAGAGGAAGAAGCGGTCGGGGCCGGTCGCGTCGCCGCCCGAGGTCGACGTTCGCCCGAGCAGGTCGCCGGCGCGGTGGCGGTCGTTCAGGACCCGGATCCGCTCGATCGCGTCGCGGAGGAAGGCCTCGTCGTCGGGCATGACCTCGGCGGGGGCGTCGGTGAAGTCGGTCAGCAGGGCGAACCGCAGGTTGGGGTCGGGGTTGGAGAGGTAGTGTGTCTCCATCCGCTCGATCAGGACCGCCGCGCTCGAGTGGCGCGCGAGCATTCCGGGGATGACCACGAAGGCCATGTGCTCGGCGGGGATGCCTTCCTTGAAGTCGAGCTTGGGCAGGACTCTCGGCGGGAGGAAGAGGGTCAGCTTGTGATTGACCAGCCCGACGGCCAGTTCGGAGAGCGGGAGCAAAACGACGGCGACGGTGATCGCGATCCATCCCCACCCCACCCCGGCGCCCAGGATCAGGGTGATGGCCGCCGTCACGAAGAAGGCCATCGCCAGGCCGATCGAGGCGAAGTAGGTCCCGTTGGGATGGTCGAGCATCCAGCCGAGCACCCGGGGCCAGAGGCTGGGTTTGTATCCGAAGTGGGCTTCCAGGTCGCGACGGCCGCGATCGATCAGGTAATAGCCGACGTGGTCTTTCGGCGCGGCGTCGGGCGAGGCCTGGCGAGCCCGGCGGGCCAGTTCGATCGCGAAGCGGGCGACCTCGACCTCGTCGGTGCCTGAGCCTCGCGAGATCGCCTCGACGATCCGGCGGTATCGGTCGCTGGTCGGGAAATCCTGCAAGGGATAGACGCCGGCCGGGTCGTCGCGCAGAATGGCCTCGACCCGGCTGCACTGCTCGAAGAAGGTGCTCCAGTCGATGGCCGAGAGCAGGCGGAGCGAGAGCACGGCGTTGCCGACCGTGACCTGGTTGGCGGCCTGGTCGTGGTGCTCGCGGCGGAGGACCTCGTTGGGGTCGCTCCCGCGCGCGGAGAGGGCCGATTCGAGGCGGTCGAGGACGTCGGCCGAGCCCTCCTGGTCGCGGAGGATCCTCAAAAGCTGGACGACAAACGGATCGCTGAGGCCGCCGAAGTCGGGGAGGGCGCCGTCGTCGGGTCGGTCGTCGGTGCGTCCGGCCCGGGCCCGGATCCGGGCGACGACTTCGGCCGCCCAGCGTTCGGCGCGTCGGCGTTCCTCCCAGCCGAACATCATCCGCTCGGCGAGGCGCCGGAGGTTCTCCAGCAGGACGAGGCGGAGCATGGTGGGAAGAGCCCAGAGCTCGCCGATGGTGAGCGGGGCGACGTCCTGAAAGGCACGGACGAACCGGGCGAGCCGGGCCTCGTCAAGGTCGCTGTCGGAGTGGGCGACCAGGACGATCGCCAGGGCATAAACGCGGGGATAGCCGGCCATCGGGGCCGCTTCAAGCTTGGGGAGAAGAGCGTCGTAGCCGGGCGGCAGGTCGCGCCTGACCTCCCGGAGCGAGTCGGCAATGATGTGAAAGTTATCGACAAGCCATTCGGCGTCGATGCCGGGAAGGCGGCGGCGGTCGCCGACGGCGACCAGCCGACGATGGACGTCTTCGAGGACTTTTTTGTTGTCGACGAACCGGCGGAGCAGGGGGCTGGGGGCTCTCCGATGCGGGCCGACCCGGCAGGCCGAGGCAAGCTGGGCGGCGCGGGCGTCGAGGCCATCCAGCCCAAGCCGATCGGCGCGGATCGGGGCCTCGCCGCAGGGGTCGATCAGCGCGGCTGGGGCGGACTCCGCCCCTTGACCCGACGGGGCGGTCCACTCGACGGACGTCGCATTCATTCGCGCCACTCTCCGGTCGTGGAGTCGAGGGGGCGCCCCGTCGGCGAGACGACGCACGCGAGGATCGGCACGACCGTCCCCCTCAACCGAACCTCTGTTCCCTTGAAGGTTACCGGCTCGCCAGTCCCCTGGCAATCGCGCCCCTGTCACGGCCCCTGAGCCGATCCTTCGTCGGCCATTCGATCGTCCTGGCTTGATCCATTACGCGGCGGAGCCGCCTCGGGACGTTGCCTGTTGCCGATCGGCGGGACAAAATGAATCCATTCCCAAGCGCTGGCCTCAGAACGACGGGGATGCCTGCCATTCACGGTCCGAAGCTGGGTCCGATTCGGCCACCCAGCCCGATTGAGGTGCATCGATGTGGGTTTGTTACCGCAAGTGGAAAAACGCTGTCGCCCCCGGGCTCCTGGCCATCGGCGCGTCTCTGCTGCTCCAGGCGGCCGAACTCTCGGTGATCTGGTTTGTCGGCCTCGGGCTGGTGATCCTGGTGGCCCTGGCTTATGCATAGCTGCAATTATTTTTTCTTTATCAGTTATGCCAGTCTGTTCCTCTATAAATTTTATATCTTCTTCGTTTATTTCTACCGGAGTGGAATCAACTTCTGATATACTTCCGCCGGTAATTTGGAATGTTTTTGTTCCTTGTGCTTCGATTATTGAAACATCAGGATCTTCTATAACTATATTTTTATCTTTACATTCT
>DAIDJI010000525.1 GCA_027451455.1 Planctomycetales bacterium
GACGCGGATCTGATGATCGCGCGATCGCTTCAGCATTCGATCGATGCCGACCTTGTTCGAGTGGTCGACGTACCATTTGTCGGGATGCAGTTTCTCCTGGATCTCAGGCGAGAGGAGACCGCGATAGGGCGATTCGAGCAACGCGACGTTGGCGCCGTCATTGGTCGTCCAGTTGCGGAGGAGCATCCGGTTGATCTCGGGAATGCGGTCGGTCGTCCCGTTGAGCGACGCCATCAGGCCCGACCGAATCTCCAGCCGCGACTGGAGGGAGGGGATCAGTCGGGCGGTCATCGCGGCGACGCCGAGTGTCCCCTTGCGGACGGCCCAGCCCATTTCCAGGCACTCGCGGGCGGTGAGGGCCGCCGGCCAGTAATGGGCGTTGTAATCGGCTCCACCGATCAGGACGGCCGGCTTGGTTTCGATCACGATCGCCGAGGGACGGGCACCCGATTCGATCGCGCGTCGGAGGATGAAGTCGGTCAGGAGCGCCGGTCCACGCGCCGCCGCGAGATTCGCCCCGCTCAGCCCGGATGATGCCTCGACCACCGACGGGATCAACCCGTGCTTGACAAGGCTGTCGCCGAGGAACAGGAGATCCTTCCCTTTCGCATCGTGGCGCGCGGCCTCGTCGGCGAACCGCCAGCTCAGGCTGACCGGGTCGGAGAGCTCGCGCCACCGGGGCGCCACGATCGACTCGGCGGCGACGATCGCGACGATCGCCCCGAGAAATCCCCAGGGGATCGGGCCGGTCCGGCGTCGGATCGCAGCGGGGTCAGGAGTTGTGGCCGGGTGCGGGCGATCGGCACGCGAGGGGCGGGCGATCCGGGCCGGTCGGGTCGCGAGTTGGTCCATCCGTGCGTCTCCGTTCCGGTGAGGATGGCCGACCTTCATCGACGTGAGGTGGCACCCGCGGGGCCGGTCGTGATCGCCGGTGCGGGCGACTTCAGATCGTAGATCCGGATCTGCACCTGATGGGGATTCGCCTTCTCGGGGAAGACGGCAATGGGTTTGCGGTCGCCGATCATCTCGCTGAGGACCTGGCAGTACCGGAAGTGCCCCTCCAGGTGCGGCTTGCGGACCACGATCCATCGAAGGGATCGATCCGCCGGTGCCTCGTAGACCTGTGCGAAGGGATAGCCGGAGCGCTCGCTGAAGTAGAGCGACCAGTTGGTCAGATCGAGGACGCGGTCCGCCTCGCTGGCGTGTCCGGCGATCCACCGGCCGGTCTCCACATAGACGGAATAGGGGCCGGCGTTACGTGGCCCGAGGAGTTGCAAATTCGGGTAGAGAACCAGCCCACCGAACAGAAGCGCCCAGATGGCCGGTCCCGGCCGAACTCGCTCCTGAGGCCATCCCAGCCATCGCCCGGGTATCGAGATTCGCTCAACCAGCCAGGAGATTCCGTTCGCGGCGGCCATCGTCAGGATCATCCCGGGGATCAGGCCATGCCGGACGGTCAGGTAACCGCCCGTCGCGTGGAGCCGGACCAGGCCGGCAGCCGAGGCTGAGAGAAGCACCGCGAGCAGGAGCCAGGCACGCATTCGGTCGCGGCGGGTCAGGGCGATTGCCAGCCCGAAGAGGCTCACATAAAACAGGGGCGGCGTGACCGACTCTTCAAACCCCTTCTCGACCATTCGACCTGCGGCGATCCGGTAGGTCTGCCAGGCGGTCTGCCCGGGAGGGAGCGGCCGCTCGCGCTCCAGGCCCATCGGGTCGGACTTCGGCGCCAGGCCGAGAACCCGAGCGATCCCGGGCTTGGTGCCGAGCCCGCCCTTGAGCGCCACGTAGGGCCCGGCGAGCAGCAGGCAACCGGCCGCGAGGAACGCGATCGCTCGCCACCACCTCGGCCAGTTGATCCGGGTGGCCGGCAAGATCGGCAGGAGAAGCAGCGTCGCGATGATCGAGGCGGGGAGGAGCATTCCCTCGGGCCGCGTCAGGTACGCCAGTACGCCGAAGGCGATCGAGAGCGGGAGCCAGAGAAAACGTCCCTCACGCAGGAATCGGACCGCGGCCCAGAGGCCGAATGTCCACCAGAGCAGGAAGGTACACTCCGAGAGGACATTGACCACGATGTAGCCGGGGATCGGGTTGAGCATCACCAGCAGGCAAGAGATCCAGGCCGCGCGCGGCCCAAAGAGCTCCAGGGCCAGGAGATAGGTTGGCAGAACGAGCAGGACCATGGAGGCGAAACAGAGCCAGACCGCGGCGTGCTCCCACGAGGCGGGACCGTTTCCGCCGATCAACCAGTGGGCGGCGGCGATGCCGAGCGGATGGAGCGGGTGATCGACGCCGCGGACCAGCCCCGCGCGGATCGACTCGCTCTCGAACTCCTCGGCACGATGGATGTAGCGGAGTCCGTCGGCAAAGGTCGCCTCGGTGTGGTAGAGCTGCCAACCGAGCAGGGCTGCGGCGACGGCCATCAACAGGCCGATCCGGCCGGCGTGCTGCATCCTGGTCACGCGGGTCCGTCCTTTCGCAGGGGCCGGCCGCTGTTCGCCCGTCGCCGCCCAGATTCCCGCGAATGCGGGACGGCAGCCACCGACGTTCCCGGACCGGATCCAATCGATTCAGCCAGCCGGAGAACCTCGGTCCCCCGAACCGGCCGATCGGCCTCCATGCCTTTCGCCAACGTTCCGATCACCAACCACGCCCGGGCCTCGACCACCCGGCCGCGCAGGGAGGCCCATCGCCCCCGAATCACCGATTCCATCCGAACGATCGCCGACAGGGCGCGAAACTGCCAGCCCGGTAAGTGCTTGCGAAAATAAAGCAGCTTGCTGTGCCGCGTGATGACCCGCATCTTGGGCGAAATCGCCCGATTTTGCAAGGGATGTCGGTGGACGACGAGCAGTCCGGGGTCAAACTCGACTCGCCAGCCGCGCCGGTGGGCCTCCCTGCTGAAGGCGACCTCCTCGTGATAGAGGAAAAAATCCTCGTCCATGCCGCCCAGATCGGCCATCAGGCGGGAATGGATCAACATGCAGGCGCCCGTGACCCAGTCGACGCGGCCAGGGCGAACAGAGCGGGCGGACCGATACTTGCGTCGAGATCGGGGGATGAACGCCTCTCGGATCGATCGTGTGAGCGACGGAAAGACCCCGACGGAGCCCTGAGGTGAACCGTCGGGATTGAGCAAGCCGAATCCGACGATCCCGGCCGGGCCGTCGGCTCGGTCGTCCTGCCGGTCAACATGGTCAAGAATTTGCCCGAGAAAGTCAGGGCCAATCTCGACGTCGGGATTGAGGAGGAGGAGCCATCGACCGCGCGAGGCCCGCCACCCGGCATTGACGCCTGCGGCGAATCCGCCATTATCGGGGCGTAGGATCAGCTCGAAGCCCCGCGGGACCGGGTTGATCGCGGCGGGAACGGGGCCAGTGGAGGCGTTGTCCACGATGGCGACCTCGCAGTCGCCCGAGTGGAGGCGGGGGTCGTCGCGAAGCGAGTCGACCAGGCGGACGATGTCCGGCCAGGACTCGTAGTTAACGACGACAATTGAGAGTCTAGGCCGAGAGGCCGGCTCGTCGGGAACGGTTGATCGATCCACCGTGATCACCACGCGATTTGGGCCTCCGGCCGCATTCCCGGGCGAGAGCGAAGAGAATAACTGGAATCCAACGTCGGTACGGTCGATCGAAGAGCTTGAGCGATTCCGCCCCGGAGGAACCGGAGGCGGACGTACGATAAGCGGCCGGGCGCGTCAAGGTCGAGCTTGCCGGCGAGCGGGCGGCCAGGATCGGGCCCGGAGACGTAACCCAGGGACGGGTGACGATTCTATGGAAAACAGACTCGAAATCGGGGCTCGTCTGGCGGTCCAGTCCGCGACTCCGTCGAACCTCGGTACCCCGGCCGGCCCCACGGCTCCGTCGAACACCCGGCGTCTGGTGCTGCCGGACGCCCGCCCGGGTCCACGCGGTCGAGCCCGTCGCATGCTCGATCGGCCCTGGAACGGACCACCCACTGCCGGACGAGTGGCCAAGCGGACGATGGACCTCGTCCTCGCCACCGGGTTGCTGCTGGCTCTCACGCCGCTGTTCGCGCTGGTCGCCGTCGCCATCTTCCTCACCTCAGGCCGGCCGATCCTGTATCAACAGCAGCGAGTCGGGCAAGGAGGGCGACTGTTCCGGATGTTCAAGTTCCGGAGCATGCGGAACGACGCCGAGCGTGAGACCGGACCGATCTGGGCCTCGGATCACGACAGTCGATGCACCCGGATCGGCGACTGGCTCCGACACACCAATATCGACGAACTCCCTCAACTCTTCAACGTCCTCCGAGGCGAGATGAGTTTGGTTGGTCCACGGCCGGTGCTCCAAAGTGAGCTCGACGAGTACTACGGCAGCGCCGCAAGCCTCTATAAAAGGGTACGGCCTGGCATGACGGGTTTATGGCAGATTAGTGGGCGCAGTGACACAACTTACGAGGAGCGTGTCACCTACGACGAGCTTTACGTTCTCAACTGGTCATTCTGGTATGATCTTGTGATTTTGTTTCAGACCGCATGGTTTGTCATTCGTGGGCAAGGTGCGTTTT
>DAIDJI010000526.1 GCA_027451455.1 Planctomycetales bacterium
CCTATCAGGGGAAGGGTCCAAGGCAAAGATAATTTCATAGGGAACTGCAATTTCCAAAAGAGTTTTTTCGATTCGCTCCAAAAAAGGGCGGATGCTCTTCTCTTCCCCCATCATCGCGGCGATTCTCGGTCGTCGGCGCTCGACGGCGATCATCACGATCGGCGTGAAGGCCACGCAGAGGCTTGTCAGGAACCCGCTTCGCGACGATGGGATCTCGTTCAGCCCGGCGACCTGGAACAGGAACCCGGCCGCGAACGGCAGGCCGACGCCGATCCCCATACCCCACTCGGCCGCCGTGAGCCCTCGAAAGAGCCCGGGCGCCGCCAGGCCCAGAAACACCATCGCCATCGCGAATCGGACCGCCATGTAGAATGAGGCTCGCGTCACCTGGTCGACGAGGATCGACGCCGTCGACTCGCCCCCCGGCGCGGCTGGGACGGCCCGCACCATCAGGACGTTGATCATCCGCATCAGCGGGAATGAGAGGCCCCACAGCGACGTCGTCGCGACCAGGGCGAGGATCGCGCGTCCTCGTCGATTCATCGGCTCGCGTCACCTCCTGTTGCGATCCATCGACCCGACCGGCACGTGACGGCGGGGCCACTTTTATAATGCCCAGCCCCAGGCGAGGAGAAGCCCGATCGCCTCGGCACGACTCTTGCGGGGGATCGGCGTCGAACCGATGATGACCGATGATCCAGACGCACCGGGAGCCTTGACAATGTTCGAGCTGCCGATCCTCGGCCGCGCCGGTTGGCCGCGACGCCGGCCTCAGCCCTTCAGTCCGCAATCGGTCGCCAAGGCGTCTCGACTCCGAGGCGCCACTGTCACGCCGAGCGTCTGCCCGTATTGCGCCGTCGGCTGCGGCCAGCTTATCTATACGAAGGCCGGCCGGCTCATCGATATCGAGGGCGATCCCCGCAGCCCGATCAACGAGGGGACCCTCTGTCCGAAGGGCGCCAACGCCTTCGAGCTGGCCGTCAATCCGAATCGTCTGACGAAGGTCCACTATCGCGCTCCGCACTCCGGCCAATGGGAGATCAAGGACCTCGACTGGGCGATGGACCAGATCGCCCTCCGCGTGAAGGCGGCCCGCGACGCCGACTTCACCGCGACCGATTCCGAGGGTCGGCGGCTGAACTCGGTTCGAAACATCGGCACTCTCGGCGGAGCCACGCTCGACGTCGAGGAAAACTATCTGATCAAGAAGCTCTTCACGGCCGGGCTGGGTGTGGTCTCGGTTGAGAACCAGGCGCGGATATGACACTCCGCCTCGGTGCCCGGTCTGGGCGCCTCGTTCGGCCGCGGCGCGGCCACCAATTCGCAGCAGGACTTCATCAACAGCGACTGCATCCTCATCATGGGCTCCAACATGGCCGAGGCCCATCCGGTCGGCTTCCGATGGCCGATGAAGGCGAAGGAGCGAGGCGCGACGCTCATCCACGTCGATCCCCGCTACTCGCGCACCTCGGCCCACTGCGACCTCTTCGTCGGCATCCGGACCGGCAGCGACATCGCCTTCCTGGGCGGGCTGATCAACTACGTCCTGACGCATGAGCGCTGGTTCAAGGAATACGTCCTGGCCTACACGAACGCCTCGGTTCTCATTGAGCAGGGTTACAAGGACACCGAGGACCTCGACGGCCTCTTCAGCGGCTTCAATCGCGAGTCCCGGGCTTACGACGCGAGCGAGGGCCACTGGGGCTACGAGGGCTCTCCAGACGACCGGCCTGAAGACGACAGGAAAACCGGAGAGGCCGCCGGGCGCGGCGGGCACGGCATCCACGGCTACGGCCTGATGGGCGGCGCGACCTCCCACGGCCAGCCCCGCGCCGAGATGACCGCCGCGCCAGCCGGCGAGCCGCCCCGCGACCCGACCCTGAAACACCCGCGCTGCGTGATGCAGATCCTTCGGCGACACTTCGACCGATACACCCCCGAGGTCGTCGCCCAGGTCTGCGGCTGCACGGTCGAGCAGTTCATCCGCGTCGCCGAATCCCTCTGCGAGAACTCGGGCCGCGACCGCACGTCCATGATCGTCTACGCGGTCGGCTGGACCCAGCATACAACCGGCGTCCAGATGATTCGGGCCGCCAGCATCCTTCAACTGCTCCTCGGCAACATCGGTCGGCCCGGCGGCGGGATCATGGCCATGCGCGGCCATTCGAGCATCCAGGGCTCGTCCGACGTCCCGACCCTCTACGACCTCCTTCCCGGCTACCTGCCCCAGCCTGCCGCCGACCCCGGCCACGAGACCCTCGACGACTACGTCCGGCACGAGGGCCTGCCAACCGGCTACTGGGTCAACCTCCGAAAGTTCGTCGTCAGCCTGCTGAAGGCCTACTACGGTGACGCCGCCCAACCCGAGAACGATTTCCGATATGACTGGCTTCCCAGGATCGACGGCGATTACTCGCAGCTCCTGACCTTCGAGCGGATGTCGCGCGGCGAAATGACCGGCTACCTCGTCCTCGGTCAGAACCCCGCCGGCGGCGGCCCGAACGCCGGCCTCCACCGCGCCGGCCTGCGCCAGCTCGACTGGCTCGTCGTCGTCGACTGGTTCCCGACCGAGACCGCAACGTTCTGGAAAAACGACCCCAACGCCCCGCCGCCCGACCAGATCAAAACCGAGGTCTTCCTGCTCCCAGCCGCCTCGAGCCCCGAGAAGGAAGGCACGCTCACCAACACCCAGCGCCTCCTGCAATGGCACAGCAAGGCGCTCGATCCGCCCGGCGACTGCCGGTCCGACGCCTGGTTCGTCTACAATCTCGGCAAGCGGCTCCAAGCTCTCTACTCTGGCTCGACCGACCCGAAGGATCAGCCGCTGCTCAACCTCACCTGGGACTACGACCACAAGAGCCCCCAGCACCTGCCCGACGGGACTCTCAGCCGGATCGAGGGAGAGCCGGACGTCGACCGGATCCTCCAGGAGATCAACGGTCGGAAGCTCGACGAGATCGACCCCAGAACCGGCCGCCCACGACTGCTCTCCGGCTTCTCCGAGCTGAAGGACGACGGATCGACCGACTCCGGATGCTGGCTCTACGGCGGCGTCTACCCCGAGCCGGAAGGCAACCGCGCTGCCGATCGGAAGGTGGACCCAGGTCAGAGCATCCAGCCCGACTGGGGATTCGCCTGGCCGCACAATCGCAGGATCATGTACAACCGCGCCTCGGCTGACCCCGAGGGCCGTCCCTGGTCGGATCGAAAAAAGCTGATCTGGTGGGACGAGGAGCAACGTCGATGGCTCGGCCACGATGAGCCCGACTTCGAGCCCGAGAAGCCGCCGGGCTACCGTCCCGCACCCGACGCCAGGGGAATGGAGGCGATCGCTGGCGACGAGCCGTTCATCATGAAGCCTGACGGGATCGCCTGGCTCTTCGCTCCCGGCGCGATCAAGGACGGCCCGCTCCCCGCCCATTACGAGCCCGTCGAGTCGCCGGTCGGAAACCTCATCTACCCCCTCGTGACGCACTCGCCGACGGTCCGGACCCTGCGCGGACCGCTCAACCCCCTGGCCGAATCGCCTTCGCCCGAGTTCCCAGTGGTCGCCTTCACCTTCCGCCTGACCGAGCACTACCTCAGCGGCCCGATGAGCCGGTTCAACAGTTGGCTCAACGAATTGCAGCCCGAGATGTTCGTCGAGCTGAGTCCCGAGCTGGCCGAGGAGCGAGGTATCGAGCACGGAGGATGGCTGACCGTAAGGTCTCCGCGCGGCCGGATCGAGGCCCGAGCGATGGTCACCCGCCGCATCCGCCCGCTACTCGTTGAGGGCCGGACCGTCCACCAGATCGGCCTGCCGTTCCACTGGGGCTACGCGGGCGCCAGCGTCGGCGGGAACGCCAACGATCTCACCTCGATCCTCGCCGACCCGAACGTGAGCATGCACGAGGCAAAGGCGTTCACCTGCCAGATTGAGCCCGGGCGCCTGGCTGGCCCGGTTGCCCGTCCGACCGTTTCGCCGACCGGATGGCCCGACACCCGGCCGATCCCTGAAACCCCAGCGGCCTCGCAACCGGAGGGGAAGTTTGTGCGATCGGAGCCGCCACGATGACCGCCCGTGAGCTGGAAGTCTCCGCGATCCCGGAGCCGACCGAAACGTCATCCGGTCCGGTCCAGAGAATCCTCGGTCCATTCCTCCCGGTCGTTCGTCCTGACCCTCGTCCCCCGACCGGCTTTTACACCGACACCACTGTCTGTATCGGCTGCAAGGCGTGTGAAGTGGCCTGCAAACAGTGGAACCAGCTCCCGTCTGATGGAATGCACTGGTCAGGAGACAGCTACGACAACACCGAGGCGCTCTCAGCGACCTCGTGGCGGCATGTCAAGTTCATCGAGCAGTTCGTCTCGGCCGGCACCAAGGGCCCCTCTCGCTGGCTGATGATGAGCGACGTCTGCAAACACTGTACTGCCGCCCCCTGTCAGCACGCCTGTCCGACCGGTGCGATCATCTACAACGAGTTCTCGAACGTCTACATCCAGCCGGACATCTGCAACGGCTGTGCCTACTGCATCGCGGCCTGCCC
>DAIDJI010000527.1 GCA_027451455.1 Planctomycetales bacterium
AACGACGATCTGCGGGCGTTCTCCAGCCAGGAGATCCGTCCCGATGACGACTTCGCGCCCGCTCCCGTTCCCGCCCGGGTCGAGCTGGAGCATCCGGACGGGCCCTCCCAGATAGAGGTGGAAGACTTCCTCGGTCGGTAGTCGATGCATCTCCGAGAATGTCTCGGGCGTGAGGAGGTAATAGATCGCGGTGCCGAGGGAGCGGTCCGACGTTTTCGAATAGCCGCCTGGAAGGCGATCGCCTGAAATCGACTCCTCGGCGCGGTACGTTTCGACGAAGTAGCCACCCTCGATCGGGTGCGGCCTGAGTCCCAGCAACTCGATGATCTGGCTGGCGTTCCGCATGGATTTTCCGGGGTGCTGGTCTACCGGGGGCGGACGGAATCGACTCGCCTCGTCACTGACTCTAACCCGACCTTCGGACGACGATCAAGGTGCCTGGAGCCGAGATCCCTACCTCCCATAAGGCCGTCGCGATCGCGACGGCCGGGTCAACCCGCACGTTGAAACGCGATGGGCCAGCGAAAGAAGCATTTTTCGAACCCCCTGCGTCCGATCAAACAAATGGAATCGTATCGATCCCCGCGCGTCGAGTCTCGAATCCAGGCGAGTGCCCGCGATGATCAGGCTCTTGGCGATGTCGACGAGGACGCTCTCTTTGTGGCTGATGCTGGCGGCACTATCGCCTGCGCAGGAGGCGCCGCCGCTGGAACCTCCCTCGCTCGATCCGCCCGCGACCGGTGCCGCTACCAACCGGGAGACGCCACCGCCCCCACCCCGCCCGGTCGTGGCGCCGACCTCCCGACCTCGGCCCGAGAACCGGCCCATGCTTGCGATCCCAGGTGTCACGGCACCGGCGTCTCGTCCGACGACCGAGGCCCGCACCCCGGCCGCCGCCAAGCCGCCCGCGCTCTTGCCGATGCCCCTGGATTTTCCCAGCTCCCGATCGGATTCCTCCCCCGCGGGATTCCCGCTCGCTGGTCCGACCACATCCGATAAAGTCGACGAAGCCTCGCCCCGACTCGTCCGGCCGAACGCGGGACGCCCCTCCTCGGTGCCGACCCGGTCGAGATCCGCCGTCAACTCGCCACCGATCGGCGAGACCATACCCCTCACGATCGATCCGCTCGACGACGAGCCGTCGGGCGCTCGGGGTTCATCCTCGCGCTCGCCCGCGTCGCGATTGAATAACGATCGACCGGTACGGGAGGAGGGCGACCGGATCGAGCCGAGACCCATGCCTCGGAGGTCACCAGGACTCTTCGGCCGGCTCTTCGGGCCGCCACCGACCTCACCGGTTCCACCCCCTCCCCGTGAATCGACCCGGACCGCCGAGAAGCCCAAGCCGGATCGCGAGTCATCCATCGATTCGACAACCGATCCCGACCTCGTCAACCGTCGCAAGATCGAGCGCCAGATCGCCTCGACCCTTGGCGATCGTGTCCGATCGGTCGAGGTCTTCGTCACCGGCCGTAACGTCGAGATACGCGCCCGGGCCTCGCGGTTCTGGTATCGACGATCGGTCCGACGATCCCTGGAGACCCTGCCCGCCATCCAGGGCTACCGTTCGCGCATTGAGGTCACCGACTGACCCTCCGCCTGCGCCGTGAACATCCGAGAGAAATACCCGGCGAGGCGCGAACATCCCGGAGACAGCCTGCGTCCATTCCGGTACAGGACGCCATGGAGAGGGCTGGTCGAGAAGAGGGAAGGTCCTGCAACTGCGGATTCTCTTCCCATGTAAATGCTGTGACCCGATGGCCGGGGTCGTGGTGTAACGGCAGCCTGCCGCCTTGCCATGGCGGAAGTGCGGGTTCAACGCCTGCTGGGCACTCTCTCGGGATGTAGGAAAGTCTGGACATTCCGCCTGCCTTGGGAGCAGGAGATCGCCGGTTCGAATCCGGCCATCCCGACTGAGACGATGACAGAGAACGAGACCGGTGTGGCCGAATGGTAAGGCGGCGCTCTGTTCCAGCGCAGTTTGGAGGTTCGATTCCTTCCGCCGGTGCTGAATTGGTCGAGGCTTGAGAACCTCGAACTCGGAGGAAGGGCAAGCCGACTGGCGACGGCACCCGACTTGAAATCGGGCGAGCGATGAGCCTTGAGGGTTCAACTCCCTCTCCTTCCGCTCCACGAACATGCAAGGGAGCGCAACGTCCCTGGCTGACAGGCGAGGGTCCTGGGTGGGACGGCGGCGAGGCTGTTCGGGTTTGTGATGGCTTGTGAACGGGCTGTCGTCCTGCGATGGTATGCCAACGCCCCAGGCAAGTCGTTGAGAATCCGGCCCGAGACCAAAGGTGACTCATGAGCTTCCGGCTGTTCACGATCCTCCTCTGCGTCCGACTCCTCTCCGGGACAGCCCCGGCCCAGACCATTGATCTGACCGGCTATCGACCTCAGGCAGGGCTGGTGGCCGCTCCGAGCGACGGGTCGGTCGCCGTGACCTGGGATGGTGAACAGGGACAGGAGTTACAGGCCCGGTTCTCGATCGTGGACGGGACGCCGACGATCCGAGAACTGCGGGTGCGTAGGAAGAGTGGCGAGTGGACGACGTTAGGCCGGGACCTCGTGCCCGAGTTCGGCGTCACGACCGGTGTCCGACGGACGGGACATGGGCTGGATCATGAGCACCGCTGGGACGTCTTCTGGGACGCCCCGCTGAACCACCCCGAGGAGGTCCGCCGGTCTGATGCCGTCATCCATTCGGATCGCATCGAGGTCAGGACTGAGGGTGCACGGCTGGAGGTCTCTTCCCCGGGGCTCTCGATGGGGTCGTTCTCCGGTGGAGTGCGATTCACGGTCTATCGGGGGACGAACCTTCTCCGGGTCGAGGCCATCGCCCGCACGGATGAGCCGTCGATCGCCTACATCTACCGGGGCGGGCTGAAGGGTTTCTCCTCGATCGCACTCCCGGACGTCCATTGGCGTGACAGTCATGGCCAATCCCAGCAGAACCAATCCTCCAATGGCGAGGCCGGGAGGCTCGACGTCCTTCGGGCACGCAACCGGCTCGCTGTCGCTGGGGGCCAGGACGGCTCGGTCGCCGTCTTCCCGCCGCCGCACCAGTTCTTCTTCGCCCGTGAGTTGGAGGTCAACCTCGGCTACGTCTGGCACCGACCGGATGGCGGGAGGACCTTCTCGCTCGGCGTCCGTCAGGGCGAGAACGCGGAGGGCTACAATCCGACATGGGCCGAGAAGGTCTTCTCGCTCTACAACGCGCCGCCAGGCTCCCAGCAACGGATGCCGGTCTACTTCTACCTGAGCCCCGACCACCCGGATACCTGCCGAGCGGCGGCCCTGACGTACACGCGCGGCGACCGCTACAAGCCGCTGCCCGGCTACAAGACCCTGGTCACGCACTTCCACACGGCCTTCACCCAGGAATTGATCCGTTCGGGGAGCCTCGACACAACGCCCCCCTGGATACCAATGATGCGGGATCTGGGAGTCAACATCGCCCACATCTTCGACTTCCACGGCGATGGCCATCCCCACGACCCCGGTCCGCTACGGCTGAAAGAGCTTCAGACCTACTTCGAGGGCTGCCGCCGCCACTCTGATGGCGAATTTCTGATCCTGCCAGGCGAGGAGGCCAACGCCCACCTGGGCGGGCATTACAACATCCTCTTCCCCAGGCCGGTCTACTGGACGATGGTCCGGACCAAGGACCAGTCCCTCGTCGAGAACAACCCGAAGCACGGCCGGGTCTACCACGCCGGGAGTGCCGCCGACCTGTTCGAGCTGATGAAACAGGAGAGTGCCCTGGTCTGGACGACCCACCCCCGCACCAAGGGCTCGACCGGCTACCCCGACAAGATCAAGGAGACGGACTACTTCCGTAGCGATCGCTGGCTGGGAGCAGCGTTCAAGGCGCTGCCGGTGGACCTCTCGCAGAAGAGGCTGGGCGAGGTCCGGTGCTTCGGGACGCTCGATGACATGAACAACTGGGGCAGACCGAAGTTCCTGGTGGGCGAGGTGGACACCTACAAGAAGTTCCCCGACTACGACCTCTACGGCGACTTCAACGTGAACTACGTCAAGCTCGACCAGGTGCCAGCGTTCGAGGACTGGAGCCCGATTTGTCGGGCGCTTCGGGCCGGGGAATTCTTCGTCACGACCGGCGAGGTGCTGATCCCGAGATGGAGTGTCGAAGGCGAGGGCAAGGACCGGGCGGTGGTGGCCGATGTCGAGTGGACGTTCCCGCTGGAGTTCGTCGAGGTCGTCTGGGGCGATGGTGACCGAGTGGGCCGGTCGGTCGTCTCGGCGACGGACCAGCCGCCGTTCGGGACTCAACACTTCCGCATCCCGTTCGATGCCTCGGGGAAGAAGTGGGTCCGGTTCTCGGCCTGGGACTCGGCGGGGAATGGGGCGTTCACCCAGCCGGTGCATTTGAAGTGACCGATCAGGAGCCCTCTTGGTCGGGATCTCCAGAATCGCCGCCAGGCCGAGATGGTCCGAGGCGTACAGCGTCGGGTCGCTTGGCGAGGGGCGATCGAGGAACACCTCGGACT
>DAIDJI010000528.1 GCA_027451455.1 Planctomycetales bacterium
TGGCGGTCCATCCGATGGACCGCACCGCCGAGGTTCGTTCGAGCCTTCGATTCATCGTCATTTCCCTTTTTCCCTCACCGCTGCCTGCGACAGGAGCGACCTCGATCGCCTGTTCTGCGTCGAACTGGAGGCAAATATCCGCTTGGCAGACATCCCGATCTCGCGGGCGCCCATCGACGGGCTGGCCCGAGTCGCCTAGAATCGTGATGGATTCCCGCGACGCCCTCCACGACCGGCCGGGCGCCTTTTCATCGATCGAACCTCCCGGCCCCAGTGCCGCGAGAACGGGAGTATTGTCCCAGCCCGCGACCCACCCACTCGAATGAGCATTCACAGAAGGGAGGGTTACCGGGCATTGGTCTATCAGTGATCCTAATCCGGTCCCGGGCCTCGGACAATGAGAACAGGAGTATTTTCGATTGAGAATCCTTGTCAGCCAATCCCCCTTGGATGGCGACACTGAGACTCTGCCAGTTCCTGCTGTCGTTAGGAATCGAAGTTCTCTGGATTAAGATTTGTTGTCAGGCGAAGGCGATTGCGACCAGTGGAGAGGGAGGCCGATGACCCCACGCCCGCGTGTCGCGCTGATGATTGAGACCTCGACGGTCTACGGCCGGAAGCTTTTGCAGGGGATCACGCGATACCTGCGGACGCATCGGGCCTGGTCGATTTTCCCGGAGCAGCGGGAGGTGGACACCGAGCCGCCGGGCTGGCTTCGGACCTGGCGGGGCGATGGGATCATCTCGCGATGGAGCTGTCCGAGGGCGATTGAGGCGATCGTTCGGACGGGGCTTCCGGCGGTGGATGTGAGCGACCGGCGGCCGGAGTTCGGCCTGCCCCGGATCAACTCCGACGACCTGGCGATTGGTCGGATGGCCGCGGCGCACCTGCTGGAGCGTCGCTTCGCGGCGTATGCCATCTGTGCCTTCTCGGGCGAGCTCTGGGCCGAGCGGAGGACGGAGGCGTTTCTTGAGGCGATCGCCCGGGCCGGGCAGGTCGGGCGGGTGTACGAGTCGCCCTGGCATGGCGCCGGGGCCCATGTGCGTGAGGAGGAGCAGGCCCGTATCGGGCTCTGGCTGGAGTCGTTGCCGAGGCCCGTCGGCGTTCTGGCGAGCAACGACGTCCGGGGGATCGACGTGCTCAATGCCTGCCAGATGCGCGGGCTTCAGGTTCCTGACGATGTCGCCGTGCTCGGGGTCGACGACGACGCCCTGCTCTGCGAGATCTGCTCGCCGGCGCTTTCAAGCGTGGTGCCGAACATTGAGGCGATCGGCTACGAGGCGGCGGCGCTGCTGGATCGGCGGATGCAGGGAGAGCCCGCCGGACCGGGCGAGCGATTTGTCCCGCCCTCGGGGATCACGACCCGGCTCTCGACCGACGTGGTCACGGTCGACGACCCGGAGTTCGCCGCGGCGATCCGGTTCATCCGCGAGAACGCCTGCCACGGGATCACGGTCGAGGACGTTCTGGGGCATGTGGAGGTCTCGCGATCGACGCTGGAGCGGGCGTTCCGGAAGTACCTCGGGCGATCGCCGCAGGCGGAGATCCGGTCGAACCAGCTTGCGAGGGCCCGGCAGTTACTCGCCGAGACCGACCACCCCATTCACCGAATCGCCGAGCTGGTCGGTTATCGCCACGTCGAGTATTTCAACGTTGCCTTCAAGCGCGAGCTGGGCCGGACGCCCGGCGACTACCGACGACAGCTTCGGCCCTCGGTCGCGACGGCCGCCACGTCCTAGCCTGGGGGCTCTGATCAGGCGGAGCTGGACACCTCGAAGGCTCGGAGCGGGCCGCCGATTTGTCGATGCATCGCCGCCGCCCGTTTCCCCTCAACCGCGCAGGCTGGAGGCGTGATGGCTTGACGAGGATCGGTTGGGCGGAGATCCTCAATGGAGGACCCCTCCGGTCGGGTCAAAACCAGAGGAGATCCCATGAGATCGCGATCGATCGTGGGCCTCTCTGCGGTGGTGGCCTCCATCCTCATGGTGGGGGCACTCCACGCCGGAGATGCCGTCAAATCGGGCCTCGCGCTGGGCGAGGTCGCAACCCCGTTCGACATTGACGACGTGACCGGCCCGAACAAGGGCCGGACACTCTGCTATCGCTGAAGGTACGGCGCGAGCCCGGTCGTCTGCGTCTTCGCACGCCAGACCTCCGCGCCCTTGACCAGTTTGGTCAAGCAGATCGACAAGAAGATTGAGGAGAACTCGCAGCTCAAGTCGTTCGTGGTCGTTTGCGGCGGCGAGCCGAACGCGACCCGAAAGGCCCTCGTCGAGATGGCGAGCAAGCATGCGATCAAGAAAGTCCCGCTCACCATGTTTGGAGAGCCCGGCGGTCCGCCCGACTACGAGCTCTCGCGGGATGCCGACATCACGGTCCTGATGTGGAACCGGCACTCGATCAAGGCCAACCACGCCTTCAAGGGCGAGTTGACCGAGAAGGACATCGAGGCCGTGATGGCCGATATCCCGAAGCTCCTCGGCCATTGAGGCATCGAGGGGCGTCGAGGCAAGTGTCGTGAATGCGCCGGGCGATCCCGCCCGGCGCGGACTGAACCGGGGGCGTCGAACGACGCCCCATCCCAACGACCCGACCGGAACCCCAGCGACCCGGGCTCGTGGCCCGGGTCGCTTCCCTTTTGTGAATCGCAGGTCCTGGCCGTGAGCGAGGGGCTGCCCTGGTGGGAGACTCCCGTTCCTGACCGGCCTCCACGCCGAGCCGGGGATCGACTCGATCGCCGTCGGGAGCCGGCTCTTCCAGGAAGATCGAAGGACGGCGCGAGGAATATGGGCCACTGGGGCGTCAAGAGCTACGAGAACGACGACACAAGCGATGCGCTCGACGTGGGATTTGACCGCGTCCACGGCGATCGCTACGACGAGCTGATGGACGACCGGAACCCGATGCCGTTCGAGCAGGTGCAGCAAACGCTCGCCGATCGTCGGACGCTCGCCGCCTCGATCGAGGCGCTTCGCGAGGCGATCGGCCCCGGGGTCGCGCCCGACGAGTGGGACGACGAATCGCGGCTGGCGATGGTCGGGGTGATTGTCCGATACGCCGAGCTGAAGGTGCCGATACCGGCCGAGTGGCGCGATCGGGCGATCGCGTGGCTGGAGGGCGAACCGATCGACTGGCAGGAGGCGACGGCCCGCCGGATGCGCAGGGAGAAGGAAATCGAGCGGCTCCGACGGGCCGTGACGGACGACCCGGCCGGATCGGCCGGTCCCTGACTCACCTTGGCGCTGAGGCTTGCATCCGATAGAGTCGCCGCCACTGCTTGGGCTGGGGGAACACGGAGGTTCACCTTGATGACGGTCGCCTCGTGGAGATCCGTGACGAGACGCGCCTTCACCAGCGGCCCGGTCCTGCTGACGATCGCCCTTGCGCCCGCGATGGCCGCGATCTGGTCGGTCGGGTGGTTTGTCCCCCAGGACGCCCCGGCGCATGTTTACAACGCGGAGATCCTCGCCCGGTCGTTCGACCCGGCCTCGCCGCTGACGGAGAGCTTCGCGATCCGGTGGCAGCCGATCCCGAACTGGATCGGACACCTGCTTCTGGCCGGACTGGTCCGGATTGTCCCGGCTCCGATCGCGGATCGGATGCTCACCAGCCTGACCCTCGCCGGCTTCGCCGCCTCGGTCCTCTGGCTCCGCAACCGGATCGCCGGTGCGCGTGAGGCCTCGCGATGGGATGGCGTACCCGCGGCGGTACTCTCAGCGCTGCTGGCGATGAACCTGACCTGGCTGCTGGGCTTCACCAGCTTCGCGCTGGGATCCTGCCTGTTCCCGATCACGCTCGGCTACTGGTGGCCGCGTCGCGATCGGATGAGGGTCTCGGATGTCGCTGGCCTGGGATTGCTGCTCGTTCTCGGCTACTTCTGCCATCTCGTGAGCCTGGGACTCACGCTGATGGCGCTCGGTTTTTTGGCGATCGCGACGCCGATGCCGGGCGGGTCGATTCTTCGCGGCCTTTTCGGCCGGCTGCTCCCGCTGGGGCTGGCCGCGCTCCCGATTTTCCCGCTCGGATTTCTCTACCTCGGGATCGCGAGTCGGAGCGGTCCGATGCGGCCGGTCTGGGAAAACCTGGCCGATCCGTCCTCGCTACTCGCCTGGAAGGCGCAGCTCTCCTGGGCCGACCCGATCACGCTGATGCGCAAGGACGCTCTGCCGTTCACCGACCTGGTCGCCTCGTCCTGCATGGTGCTGGCCCCGGTTTTCTGGCTTTCCGGGGCTCTGACGGTCTGGGTCGTCGCAAGACTGGTCGACCGCTGCCGATCGCGGTCCAACCCGGCCCAGGATCGCCTCGGCCGGGGCTGGTGGATGCTGGCGACGCTCCTGATCGTCGGCGGGGTGATCGGTCCCGACACGATGGGCCCTCAACACGGCAACTACCTGCCCCAGAGGGTGGTGCTGTTTGGGCTGGTCGCGGCGGCGGTGACGCTCCGGATGGATCTGAGTCGACGCTCCGGCCGGGTCGCGACCGCCGGGCTGGTCGTCGCGCTGGCGCTTC
>DAIDJI010000529.1 GCA_027451455.1 Planctomycetales bacterium
CGTGCGGCTCGATTGCCTCTCTGGAAACGGCTGGGAAGAGTGCTCACCCTTCACTGGGTACGCCGTAAATTGGTCGGGCATTTTCGATCCAAGCAATTCCAACCTGGACGGGGAATCGACCGTGGCTCATGACCCGGCGGGCATCACATTCTTACGTTGTGGTCAATTTCACCCCATTCTCAGGGAAGCCCAGGTCCGGAGCTACAGCGATGGCAAAACCGATGGCGGAAATGTGGATTCATAACAAACAACATGATCGGCTTCGTGTGCTGATCA
Organism: Planctomycetales bacterium; assembly: GCA_027451455.1. Lineage (GTDB taxonomy): Bacteria > Planctomycetota > Planctomycetia > Isosphaerales > Isosphaeraceae > JAKAUH01. Next base: position 277 of record DAIDJI010000529.1, read on the forward strand.
AGGATGAGGGCGAAGAACACGTGCTCTCCCGAGGGGAAGTCGCTTATGTCATCGCTGCTGGCCAGGGAGGTCACCAGCCAGCTTTCAGCATCGTCATGGCGGAAGACTCCATCGAAGTCAGTGCCTTACATGCAGAGAGCTGCCTCTTGTTTAAGGAACCCTCAAGGTCGAAGAACTCGGGCAAGCAGACCTCCGGGGTTTGGGATCGGGAATTGGACGGAGGATCCTGACCGCCGGATTCTCGGTATTGTAATCGGCTCAATCTGGTGCGCTGCACATCCTGACGCTGTGGTCAATTTCACCCCTGAGTATGGGACTCGGATATGAAGTATGTGCCTGTGCCGGAATTGTGCCGGAGCGAGATTGAAGTAGCCATCGCCCGAGATGATCGGAAGCGGCTCCCCTTCGCTGTCCTCTCGGCGGCTCTCTATTCGATTGATCCTGAGTGGGCAGAAGGGATCTGCCTTCGACTCGCTCGGCATGAGACTCCCGGCATTCGGGGGAACGCCATCCTCGGTCTTGGACACATCGCCAGACTTCACGGCACGCTAACGGAGAATACCGTAAGGCCGATCATCGAAGCTGCCCTCAATGATTCGGATCAGTATGTAAGGGGACAGGCTGATTCGGCGGCGGATGATGTGGACCTGTTCTTGAAGTGGCATTGTCGTCGTCCTCAATGAGGGTCGGTCGAGTCTTCTCACCCTCTCCTGATCAAGCAGATGGCACTCAATCGTCATCCCCGATTCGGCGGTCTGCACAACCTGACGCTGTGGTCCATTAGACTCGCATTTGGCAGAAACGATGGCGAACCGTGTCTCACCCAAGGATGCTTGATGGGGCTGATGTATTATACTTGCTGTCCAGCGAGGACAACAAACCGTTTTACTTCGTCCAAGAAGGGGACATCCGCCACTCGATCATGGCGATGGCGATCTGCCGTTATGAGAACACGGGCTCACTCTATCTTTTCAAGTGTGATGCTGCATTCGAGGTTCAGGCGGATTCGGATGTCGTATCCGTTGAAGAGGCGATGGAGATAGTCGAGAACTCGCTGGGCATCCCTCGTGACAGATGGAAAAGGGTGGGTCCAGCATCCTGACGTTGTGGACAATTCTACCCCGAGTCAGTTGATCGGATGGATCAACAAGCTGCATCGGCATGGAGGTCGAACCATGCGTCTGCGTCACCTGATGGTCGCCATCCTGGTCCTTGCCGTTATCTCGTGTTCCGTGACGCTGATTAGGCGACGCTCGTACTTCCTGGCTCTCGCCGAAGCCCATGGGTCCAGGAAGTATGATTACGGGGAGAATCGAGGATTCATCTGCCCGAACGACGAGTGGTATGAGGGCGACCGCATCAAGCCGGAATGGTGGGATCACTGCGACAGGATGCGAGATTGGAGCGGTGCTCTGGAGCAGAAATATCGGAAGGCGGCATCCCAGCCCTGGCTAGCTGTTGAGCCGGATCCACCACCGCCGTAGCAATAAGACTTGGGACAGACCCGGAAGTCAGGCGGCCTGCAGATTCTGACATTATGCCCGCCGGCCACTGTCGACTTCCCGAACCAGCACCGAGGAATCCCATGCCCCGCAAATCCATAATCGGGATAACGATGTTCGTGGCGTTGACCATCCCGACCGCGACCCAGGCCGCCGGGCCGCGGCGAATGGAGCGGCTCGATCGTGGGGTCGTTGCCGTCCGGCGCGATGATGGAGCGGTCTTCGTGAGCTGGCGGCTGCTCGGCACCGATCCGAGCGGCCTCGCCTTCGAGGTGGATCGTTCCGTCGACGGCGGGCCGTTCGAGCGGGTCCATCGCTCGGCGCCCGACGGGCCGACCGGGTTCCTCGATCGCGGGGCGCCGGTCGGACGGTCGGTCGAGTACGTTGTGCGGGCTTCGGGATCCGTCGCGGAGACCGGCCCGGGCGGATCGTCGTTCCGGCTCGCTGGTGATGCTCCGAGAGGGTATATCTCCATCCCGATGAAGACGCCCGAGGGGTACACGCCGAATGATGCCTCGGTCGGTGATCTCGACGGCGATGGGCGCTACGAGATCGTCTTGCATCAGGCGTCGCGCGGACGCGACAACTCCCAGCGCGGCCCGACGGGAGAGCCGATCCTCGAAGCCTATCGGCTCGATGGCTCGTTCCTGTGGCGGATTCACCTGGGGAAGAATATCCGCGAGGGGGCGCATTACACACAATTCCTGGTGTATGACCTCGACGGCGACGGTCTCGCCGAGGTCGTTTGCAAGACCGCCGATGGCACCACCGATGGCGTAGGGAAGGTCATCGGCGATCCCGGGCGCGACTGGCGGAATCCGTCGGGCTACATCCTCGACGGGCCCGAGTACCTCACTGTCTTCGACGGCCGGACCGGTCGGGCACTGGCAACCGTGGATTATCTCCCGCCGCGCGGGAAGGTGGCCAGTTGGGGCGATAACTATGGCAACCGCGTTGACCGGTTCCTCGCCTGTGTCGCGTATCTCGACGGCGAGCGGCCCAGCTTCGTGATGTGTCGCGGGTATTACACCCGGACCGTACTCGTCGCCTGGAACTGGCGGGATGGGAAGTTGCAACGCCTCTGGACGTTCGACAGCGACGCCGGCCCTCCCTCGAACCGAAGGTATGCCGGGCAGGGGAACCACAACCTCGCCGTCGGTGACGTCGACGGAGACGGCCGCGACGAGATCGTTTATGGTGCCTGCTGCATCGACGACGACGGGAAGGGACTCTACACCACCGGCCTCGGCCACGGCGATGCCCTGCACCTTTCCGACATTGATCCCGATCGCCCCGGGCTCGAACTCTTCGATATCCACGAGAAGGCGAGCCATCCTCACGGCGTCGAGCTGCGCGACGCCCGGACCGGTCGCGTTCTCTGGAGCAAGCCCTCTCCAGACGTCGGGCGGGGCGTCGCGATGGACATTGACCCTCGCCATCGAGGGTACGAGATGTGGGCCTCGGGGCCCGGGCTCTCCGGGCTCTGGGACGTGAAGGGTGAGACCATCTCCCTACGCAAGCCCCGATCCTGCAACTTCGGCATCTGGTGGGACGGCGACCTTTTGCGCGAGCTGCTCGACAGCAACCGGATCTCCAAGTGGGACTGGAACCGCGAGTCCGAGTCGCGGCTACTCGTCGCCGAGGATTGTGCCTCCAATAACGGCTCCAAATCCACTCCTGCCCTCTGCGCCGATATCCTCGGCGACTGGCGCGAAGAAGTGCTCTGGCGGACCGTGGATGGGCAGGAATTGCGGATTTATTCCACACCCATCCCGACCGATCACCGGCTCGTCACGCTGATGCACAATCCGCAATACCGGCTCTCGGTCGCCTGGCAGAACGTTGGGTACAATCAGCCGACGCAGCCGGGGTTTTATCTGGGCGCGAGCCGGTAGTCATTCGAATGCCCGCAACTGGTGTTTGGTCGGGCTTTCTGTAGGAGCCGGCTCCAGCCGGCGATCGAGGCCACACCCTGGGCTTTGGCCAGTTCGGGAACTGGAGGTCTCTCTTACGAAGGACCTTATACACCCTGGATCATTGGAAACCTGACAGGCCTGATCATCCAGAAACGAACAAGCCCGAGCCTCCGCGGCGGCCGGCCTGGTGGCCGGCCGGGGCGAGGGCCCGGGCTCGTCGGTCGCGTGGGTCCGGAATCCATTCCGGTGGAGTCCGTGTTGCGGGCTATTCGGCGCCGGGAGGTTCGGTCCGTGGCTCGGGGGTGGCCGGTTGGCTGGCCCTCTCCCCTCGCGTCTCGGTCGAATCGGCCCGGTTTGACTCGGCTCGGCTCAGGGCTCGTCAGCCTTCTTCTGCGAAATCAGACGGCGGACACGCTCGGCCAAAAGCGCTCCGTCGAACGGCTTCTTGAAGGCGTCGTTGAACCCAAGCGCGAAGGTCTCGTCGCCCGGTTCGTCGCTTGTCAGTGCCAGGAGGATGGTCCCCTGGTGGTCGGGACTCTTGCGAAGATTTTGTGCGATCTGTCCGGCCTCGATCCGACCGAGGGCCATATCGATGATGATGGCATCTGGGTGGAAGCTTTCGGCGCGGATACCGGCTTCAAATCCCGAGGCTGCCGTCTCGATCCGGAAATCTTCGGTTTCCCGCAGGTGATCGCGAAGCAGAGCCTGGAGGGGGGCGTCGGCGCCCACGACCAGGACCTTATGATAAACCTCGGCTTCCAGGTCGCCCAAGGGCATTCCATGCTCCTTGAGGAACCGCAGGAGGTGTTC
>DAIDJI010000530.1:0-2021 GCA_027451455.1 Planctomycetales bacterium
TCTACATGACCCCGCGGACGGTCGACTGGAAGATGTTCCTCGGGACCGACTTCGGCCTGGCCCCCGAGATGCCGTTCGACCGCGCCAAGTACGCTCAGTGGCGGTGCTACTGGGACTTCGGCGGCGGGATGTACACCGACCTCTTCGTCCACCAGCTCACCCACCTGATCACGGCGATGGGCGTTCGGCTCCCGCGCCGGGTCGTCGGCGCCGGCGGTCTTTACCTCGAGTATGACGGCCGCGATGTCCCCGACGTCGCCACGGTTGTGGCCGACTACGACGAGGGCTGCCAGGTTGTCATCTCGGCGACGATGTGCAACGACGTGCAGCTCCCCGAGGTGATCCGCGGCCACACCGCGACGATCATGTTCGAGCCCCGCGCGAACGACGGGTTCCGCGTGGTTCAGCAGAAGCTGGAAGGGCGACCGGCACCTCCGGGCGCGAACCGCGGCGAGGGTGGCAACAAGTTCAACCCCGACCAGCCGCGTGAGGATACCTATGCCCTCTGGGCGCACTTCCTGGAGTGCATCCGGTCGCGCAACCCCGAGACGCTCTGCCCGGCTGACCTCGGGTACGCAGCGATCACCACGGTGAATCTCGGTGTGAAGTCGTATCGCGAGGGGAAGGCGTTCTACTTCGACAAGGAGAACGGCGAGCCCCGCGAGGCCGACGGCGCCTGGGCCGCCCGCTGGGAGGAGCGCAGCCACCTCCGCGGCAAGCCGAACCAGGTCCACGGCTGGAAGGCCGGGACCGAGGGCTCGCTCCTTGAGCCGCCGGGCTACCAGAAGCTCGAAGGCCCCTGGATCGACGGCAAGGATCCCGCCACCGCCTGACATCGGCGATCGGCCGAGCGACGTTTCCACAACACGACCCGGGTCGTCCTTGCGACGGCCCGGGTCGTGTCATTTCCTCATCGCCGGCTCGCCTTCACGGCGTCGGCACCTCGGATTCTTGCGCCTTCGAACGAGACTTCCGGGTGCGCGCCCGGGCTCCGATCGCATACAGGAGCGCGTAGAGTTCGTCCAGAACGGCGACGCAATCGGTCTGGCCGGCTCGCCAGAGATCGAGGCGGCTCGTCCGAAGCGCCGTGATCGCGTAGAAGAACTCTTCCCCGAGCTTCGCGGGCGATCGAGGAATCGCCCGGGCAGACGGTATCCATCTCCACCTCGGAAGGAGCTTCTTCAACTCGCGAATCAGCCGATTCAACAACGCGAGTGGGATTCGGTCCTCTGGAGGCGGCAGATATTTTTCGGGGACGAATCGCTGGAGGAAGGCGAGGACTCTTGCGGACCGAATGAGGAAGACGACCCACCGGAACTCGTCGATCGAGAGGATCGGCGATGGCTGAGGCGCGGGTGTCCCGGAGCCGTTGCGACCAGGCTGGATCGCGGTTTGTCCGCGGTTCTGGGGATCCGGACCGACCATCGGGGCCTACCTCCAACCGCTTGATGCTGGGACGGCCAGACGCTTCGCAACCCGTGACGCGAGGTGGCAGGTCGGCCAGGTTCTCAGACTAGCTGGCCGGCTTCCTGGTTGCAATCCACGGACCCGCGAAGCCCAATCGGGACGATTCCCGTTTTGCCAGACCCGGCGCTTGACCGGCGAAACGCATTGTGATGCACTCGGCTCGGATGGCCACGCCGAAGCAGCCGCGCCGGAGGAATTCCATGATTCTGCATCGATCCAGAGTCCAGGTGGCCGTATTGATTCTCCTGATCGCCCTCGCCGCCGGTCAGGTCCGGGCCGAGGACTGGGGTGCCTACGCGATCGTTCCGGCCAGCTCGACGAATCTGACCCTCGAGGTCGTCGGTGCGGGCTCGACCGAGGGCGCCGGCGTCTCGATCGGCCGGCCGAACGGCTCCCCGTCGCAGAAGTGGACCATCACTCCGAAGGAGGGAGACGCTTACGTCATCCGGCCCGTTCATGCCCCTGGACTGGTCCTCGCGGTTGCGAAGGGGGGCACGAGGATGGGAACGCCGATTGTCCTGGAGGCCGACCGTGGCGAGCTCTGGCAGCGCTGG
>DAIDJI010000530.1:2031-4497 GCA_027451455.1 Planctomycetales bacterium
GGAATGAGGATGGGTCGTATGGCCTGATCCCGGCGCACGTTCGGGGGATGGGTCTCGACCACCTTGGCGGCGTTCCGAGGCCCGGCGCGAAGATTGATCTCTGGGAAAACCGCGCCGGCGACCGGCATTTACACTGGTTTGTCCGGCCGCTCGCGGGGTCGCCCTCGGTCGCGGTTGGCGGCGTTCCCGAGAGTCCGCCGAGCACTTACAAACCGCCGGAACTCAGGCCGGGAGAGCTCAGGCCCGGTCGGGTCGAGGCGTTCACCTTCGCGACCAGTACCCTTTATCCCGGTACGACCCGACAGGTTCACGTCTTCATCCCGGCCCAGTACGACGGCTCGAAGCCGGCCTGCGTCTCGGTCAAGTTTGACGGCTACAACCCGGCCGAGAAGCCCCTCCTTGAGGCGATGATCGCCACGGGAGAACTGCCCGTCACGGTGGGCGTCTTCGTCCGCCCTGGCGACCTGCCCTCGCCCGTCAGGGGGACGATGGGCCGGCGCAACCGATGCTTCGAGTATGACGCCGTCGGCGAGGCCAACGCCCGGTTCCTGGTCGAGGAGATCCTGCCCGAGGTCGGCCGTCGGTTCGACCTGAAGCTCTCGGCGAGCGGCAACGATCGCTCGATCGCTGGCGGGAGCAGCGGCGGGATCGCTGCGTTCAATGCGGCCTTTGTGCGTCCCGACCTGTTCAGCCGGGTCTACGCCAACAGCGGGAGCTTCGTCGCCTTCCGCGGCGGCCACGAGTTCCCAACGCTCGTCCGGAAGTTCGAGCCCAGGCCGATCCGGGCCTATTTGACCACCGGGATGCGCGACATGGAGAACGCCGCCGGAGACTGGTTCCTCCTCGACCTCGAAATGGACAAGGCACTCAAGTTTTCGGGGTATGATTACCAGTTCCGGGTGATCAATGGTGGGCACGTCGCCGGCTATTACGACCATTTCCGCGAGGCGATGGCCTTCATCTGGAAGGACTGGCCGAGGCCCATCGAGCCCGGTCCGGGTGCGCCGAGGGTCCGCGACCTGATCCTCCCCGGCGAGCCCTGGCGGCTCGTCGCCGAGGGACTCCGCGACGTGTACGCCGGCGCCAGCAACGATCGGGGGGAGGTCGTCTTTGTCGACCCGTCGGCCCATGCCATCCGGAAGATGGATGTGGACGGTTCGATCTCGGAATTCCTCCCTGACGCCGGCCAGGCCGACGGCCTTTCGTTCGGGCCCCGGGGCGAGTTGTATGCGGTCTCAGGCCGGACCGGCCAGGTTCTCCGTTTCGAGGGAGCGGGGTCGAAGTCGAGCGTGGTGGCCGAGGGACTGTTCGCCCGCCACGTGCTGGCGAGGCCCGAGGGGGGGCTCTTCGTCGCGGGTCGCGAGTCGGGCGAGGACCACGATTCGGTCTGGTTCGTCAAGGAGGGGGTCAAGAGGCGGGTCGACTCGGCCCCGAGGTCCGCCAGTGGGCTGGCCTACCGCCCCGACCGATGGCTTCTCGCCGTGGCCGACGGCCGGTCGAAATGGGCCTACAGCTACCGGATCCAGCCCGATGGCTCGCTCTCCGACCGCGAGCGGTTCTTCTGGCTGCACGTCCCCGACTGGGAGGACGACGCGGGCGCTGAGGGGGTTTGCTATGCGAGAGAAGGACAACTTCTGATCGCGACCCGCTTCGGCGTTCAGTCGTGTGCCGACGACGGCCCGAGCCAGGTCATCCTGCCGCTCCCCGGCCGTTCGCGGCCGCTCGGGCTTTGCTTCGGAGGTCGCGACCACGACATTCTCTACGCCTTCTGCGGCGACCGGATTTACCGTCGCAAGCTGAAGGTCCACGGAATCGTCGCATCGACGCCGATCACGCCCGTCCGAGGGACGCCGCTCTGAGCGTTTCTGCGTGTTTCGATGCGGGAAAGCGGCGTCTCCGTCTGCTGGAACCGCGAGCCGATCGGGGTCAGGTGCGTCGGCGCCCGAGCCATCCGGCCGGGTGGAACCATTGCAGGACGGCCAGGGAACGCGGAACCACCCGGCTGATGAGAGCCCCGCGCGGGCCGAGCAGGATGATGCCGTCGCTGCCTGGCTGGCCGGTATTCGCCCCGTCGAGGAAGCGGCCCGAGCGGTCCTGTAGCCCCGCGGGCGGGGTGCCAAGGATCCGGAGCTGCACCGGCTTCTTGATCGTCATCCGCTGGCGGAAGAGCAGCGTGACGGTGTTGAGGGACGGGTCGTATCGGACCGATTTCAGGGCGACATGCCGGGCGCCTCGGGCGGTGAACGAGTCCTTTTTCCCTGCGATGGTGAGGATGTAGAGGCCCGGCTCCTGCGCCTCGGCGGCATTGAGCGAGCCGCTGAAGTGGATGACGACTCCGGACACCTGGTGCTTCTTGCCCTTCGTCTCGACGACCGAGGTGATCGTGACCGGGGCCGGTGTGGGCGTCGGGGCCGGTGTGGGCGTGGGGGTCGGCGGGGCGATGACCTGGGTTGTCGCCTGGGCGGC
>DAIDJI010000531.1:0-250 GCA_027451455.1 Planctomycetales bacterium
CTCGATCCTCTCGACGCCGCGATGCGTGTGGCGCGCGGCCAGGTCGAGCAGCAGCGGGGCCGACTCGATCGGGCGATCGCCGAGTTCGATGAGGCCATCCGAATCAATCCGCGGGATGTCACGGCCCTCGGTAACCGGGCCAACCTCTGGCATCAGCGGGCCGCATATGATCGGGCGCTCGCCGATGCCGACGCCATCTTCCGGATCGACCCGAATGCTGGGAATCTCCACCTCTTCCGCGGGCTGATCC
>DAIDJI010000531.1:260-4496 GCA_027451455.1 Planctomycetales bacterium
GTGTGGGTGCAACCGCATGCGCATCGTCCAACCAAAAATGAAACGGCGCAGCGGAGCCTTTCACGAAGTACCCTGCGACGATCAGCGCGAACGCAACGACGACGAGCGCATCGGCCGGGCGCTGGCCGAGTACGACGAGGAGATCCGCCGGCATCCTCGCAACGCCCTGGCGTACGTCCAGCGCGGGAAACTGCGGTCGCACCTGGGCGACTCGACCGGAACCCAGGCCGACTTCAACGAGGCGATCCGACTCGATCCCGATGGCAAACAGACCGGCGTCATGCCCCCGACGGGCCCGATCACAGGGACGGGCGTCGGGGCGACACTCGACGAGCTCGATCACCTGATCCGCGCCAACCCCCGGAATGTCGATGCCCGCTTCCGACGCGCCCTCGCCAGGCTGAATGCGGGCCAGGTCGACGGCGCACTGTCCGACCTCGACCATGCCCTGGAGATCGAGCCGATGTTCATCGATGCTCGGCTCCAGCGCAGCGTGATCTGTCGGACCAGGGGCCGGATTTCCGAGGCCGACGCCGATCTCGCGGAGGCGCGGCGGATCAATCCCGAGGCGACCCGCCGCTTCCTCGGCCTCGCCAGCACGACCCAAGAGATCATCCCGCAGAGTCCCCTCTTTCCGGTCCTGGCGGTCCTCCCCGAGCCGATACCTGGGGCCCACAACGCGGTGGAACAGATCGCGAAGATGACGCTGGATTCCGACGCAGGCGCGAGCGAGCCGGCCGGATCGGGCGGGGCCGTCGCGCCGGCCTCCGTACCGAACCTTTTGCCTATCCCGGAGCCGAAGGATCGGGCCCGCGAGACGATGGAACAGATCTCCAACACGAATCTCTTTTCCGACATGCAACCCCCGGTCGATGCGGCAATCGTACCCACCTCGATCGAGCAAACCACGGCCAGATGCAAGGCAACGCACTGGTCCGACCCCGACCGGATCGACGCACTGGCGGCGGCCCGGGAACAGGCCGGCGACCCGGACGCCGCGGCCCGACTCCGCGAGGTCGCCCGTCTGGCTCGCGTCTGCGCCCTGACCGCCTGGCAGGGCCCCGCCGAACTGTCTGACCTCGCCGCCGCCTGCGCCGAGGCCGGGCGGTTCGACCTCGCCGCCAAGTGGCAGATGGAAGCCATCGCACACACCACCGACGCGAAGAAAAAGGCCGAGGCCGAGCGTCGGCTGAAGGAATATCGGGAACGAGTCAACACCCGGCCGCCAGGCAATCCGCACCCGAACGCGAACGCCGAAGGAGGGCGATCCGATGCGTCGAACGACCATTGATCGAAGGTGGATGGTTCGGCTCGGCGCGGTCGCGATAATCGCGATCGTATCGGCGACTGGAGCGCGGGGCGACGATCCGCCCGCAGACAAATCCAGCCCTCGGCCGGGTCGAGGACTCCGGACGATCCTGGCCGCCCCGATCCGGCATTTTGAGGCGAATGTCAGTCTCCGGCGCGCCCATGAGGACTTCCAGCGGCGGGACCTCGACCGGGTCATTGCCGACTGCGACGAGGCGATCCGGATCGAGCCCGATCGGGCCGAGGCTTACTACGTCCGCGGATTCGCCCGGAAGGAACGCAACCAGCTCGACCGGGCGCTCGCCGACCTCGAAGCGGCCTTTCGAATCGATCCGAAGAATCCCGGAATCGGCCAGGCTCGCATCGAGGTCCTGGCGAAGCTGGGCCGGGCCGATGAGGCCCTCGCCGAGGCCGAAAGGTTGGTCGCGAACGACCCCGGCCGGGCCGAAAGCTATCGAGTTCGGAGCCAGGTCCGGCTGATGCGCGGCGAGCTGGATCGCGGCATGGCCGACCTCGGCGAGGCGATCCGGCTCGACCCCCGAGATGCCACAAACTACAGCAATCGCGCCGCCGCATGGCTCACGAAGGGCGAACAGGAGAAGGCCCTCGCCGATCTCGACCGGGCCCTGAAGCTCGATCCCCGCGAGGCCGGCGTTTATTGCAATCGAGCCTGGCTCCGGTTAATGCGGGGTCAGCTCGACGCCGCGCAAGCCGACCTTGACGAGGCGATCCGACTCAACCCGCAGTCCACCATGTCTTACAACAATCGCGCGGCCCTCTGGGGAAAGCGTAGCGATTGGAACCGGATGATCGCCGACGCCAGCGAGGCCATCCGACTCGACCCGAGAAACGCCATGGCCTGGGGCAATCTCGCCACCGCATGGATGCAGAAGAAAGAATATGAGAAGGCTCTCACCGATCTCGACGCCGCCCTCCGCCTCGCCCCGAACACATCCGACTGGCACCGCGAGCGGGGCGAGGTCATGATGGTGCGCCACGAGACCGATCGGGCCCTCTCTGAATTCGATGAGGCGATCCGGCTCAATCCGAAGGATGTCTGGGCGCATTGCGAGCGAGGCGAGGCCCTGGCCGATCGCGGCGACTACGATCGGGCCCTCTCCGCGCTCGACGAGGCCATCCGACTCGACCCTAAGCTGGCCCGGGCCTACGCCGATCGCGGCGAGATCCGGGCCCGTCGCGGGGAGTTCAAGCTGGCGCTGACCGACCTCGACGAGGCGATCCGACTCGACCCGGAGTACGCCCGTGCCTATTCGGCCCGCGGGGCGAGCCTCGCGATGCTCGGCCGCAACGAGAACGCGATGGCCGATCTCGACAATGCGATCCGGCTCGACCCGGGCGACGCGGAGGCCCGAAGTAATCGGGGGGAGGACTGGGCCCGGCGGAATGAGCCCGATCGGGCGATCGCCGACCTGGACGAGGCCATCCGGATCGATCCGAAATATGCGATGGCCTACAACAATCGCTCCGACGTCTTGATCGCCAAAAAGGAATATCAACGGGCGCTCGCCGATGCCGAGCGGGCCCTCTCGCTGGATCCCCGGCTGGCCCTCGCTCATTTCAACCGGGCTCGGGCCCTGGCGAAGCTCGGTCGATTCGGAGAGGCGATCGCCGACTACGAAGAGGCCATCCGCCTCGCTCCCCGCGCGTCGGGGGCGTACAACAACTTCGCCTGGTTCCTGGCGACCGGCCCCGACGCGAAATCGCGCGACGGCAAGCGCGCCGTCGAATTGGCCCGGAAAGCCTGCGAGCTTTCCCAGTGGAAAGAGGCGTATCCCATCGGCACCCTCGCCGCCGCCTGCGCCGAGGCGGGTGATTTCGAGGGAGCCGTCAAGTGGCAGACCCAGGCCATCGACCTCTACACCAACCCCACAGACCGTTCCGACGCCCAGACACGGTTGAAACTCTATCGCGAGAAGAAGCCCTATCACGAAACGGCGAAATAAGGGACTCTGTCGCGAGAGTATCGGGTGGATTGTCCGACGTCGCGACGGGAGCCTTGGCGGGTGGGCTCCGCGGACCGAGGGAAGCGGTCCGACGGCGGGATTCCCGCGTGGTCCATCGCGATTGGCTGTTGAGCTACCAGAGCAAGATGTCGCGCCGGATCGCCATCCGCGTCCGCCGCGAGGATTCGCCAATGTAGGAGCCAGCTCCAGCTGGCGACCCGCTCGAAGCCTATTGTGACGCGAAGATCGCCGGCTGGAGCCGGCTCCTACATCGGGCCATCACCCGACCCATCGCGAAGGACCGGACCAATTACCCTTGTAGGAGGGAGCTCCAGCTCCCGACCCGCCCGAAGCCTATTGTGACGCGCCGATCGCCGGCGGGAGCCGGCTCCTACATAATTCCTGGCCCGGTCGATGCCAATCGGTCGCGCGAAGATCGTCGGCGGGAGCCGGCTCCTGCACGAGAACGAGAGGACGAAGCAACCGACCTCAGGGTCGAGCACACGGAGGACGAACTCATGCGGCGCGAGGGTGCGGGGCGGGGATGGATCGTCGCGGGGGTGGTCGCGATCGTCGCAGGTGCGGCGGTTGCGGTTGCGGCTGCGGCGGGGCCGGGACGGGTCGGTGAACGGGTCGTCGCGCGGTTTGGCGACCTCGCCCTTCGCGACGATCGCGACGCCATCGCCGGGATCGGCGATCGGAGGCTCGTCTATCGGATCGAGCGGATCGATGGGCCGAAGGTCTGGCTCCGGGCCGAGGGGAAAGACCTCACCGGTTGGGTGCCGGCGTCGGAGGTCGTCCCCGCGGACTCGGCGGCCGTCTGGCCAGGCGCCGCAGGGCAGGCCCGGCCGACCCGGCCGGGGATCGGACCGGCGATCGTCAGCCCGATCCGACGGGCCGAGTCGAAGAAAAAGGTCCGGCACGCCGAGGCCGCCTCCGGCCGCGGCGAGTACGATCGAGCGAT
>DAIDJI010000532.1 GCA_027451455.1 Planctomycetales bacterium
CCGCTCCTTTCGATCCTGCGCAGCGACGCCGCGATCCTCTCGCCCCTTCGAGGCACGGACAGGAACGGCGTTCACGCGAAACGAGCATCCCAACGGCGACGCGAAAACATCCGGCCTCAGGCCATCGGGACCACGGATTCTCGGGAAGCCGAAAGGCGCTTCACAGGATCGGCACCATTCACCTCGTTGCTGAGTTCCTGGGGCGACAGACCATCAGGTGGAAGCCCGAGGTGAGGCCACGGCGATGACTCGCGCGGTTCCCCAGCCATCGACGGGTCCCCTGAGGAACCGCGCCGGACAATGTGCTCGACGGACATCGGGAACAGGACGATGTGCAGGAGCGTGCCCAGGGTGGCACCCAGCGTCCAGTACAGGACCGAGAGCCGTAACTGATCGATGAACGTGTAGGTGAATATGGCCGAGGTGCTGGACGCGGCGAGGGTCAGTGTGATCAGTCCAACCAGTCGCGTGGGGACCGCCGCCTGGACAAACCCCAGAAAGACGAAACCCGCGACAAGGCCGCAGCACAGGGGGTACCAGAGCATCCCGGGCAGTGCAGCGGTACGGAAGTCGGGCTCGCGAATCTGGCCAAGCTGGCTGACGACATAGACGACGAAAATCAGGAGACCCGCGAAGAAGCCGGCCCACGACGAGACCTTCGCCTCTGGAGTCCGGGCCGTCGCCACGATGATGCTACAAAAGGCAAAGATCGCAAACATGATCAGTGGAATGACCACCCACTGAACCAGGACCGAGATGAAGAGAGCCATGATGCTTTTCTCCTCACGCAGAACATCGGTTTGAGAGGGTCGCCCGGGACATCCCGCGCGACTTCAACCCTTTCTTCCGTGTTACGCAAGGGATGTCGGGATCTTACCGACGCCTCGATCTTCTCGGATTCAGCGCCTGGCCTGAAGGGACTGACAGGCTTTGAGCGCGGCGCACGCCCTGCGGACCTGGAGAGCGACGACATGGCCGGTGACGATCATGAGTACCAGGGCGATGTTGGGATCGTCTTCCTTGGTCCCCGTCGTCCAGGGGAGCCCCTGAAGCTTGTGGCCGACCACCAGCGAGATATATCCGGCGACACAGAGCGCCGTCGTCTGCCAGACCAGCCAGGGGCGCACCCAGAGTCCCGAGATGGCAATCAGCAGAGGATAGCCCAGGACTGCGGTCGTGGTCACCGCTTCGAGAAGCCCCAGCAGGGTCGTCAGCAGGGCGACATCCATGGCGAGCCACGAGGCCCGCAAGACCGGGCTCGAGCCCCTGGCCCGGGTGAGCCGATCGAGGACGATCGAGGCCGCGATCCAGATCAACTCGACCGTTGTAACGCCCAGATGGAGCCGGGGACTGGGCTCCCGATCCCTCAGAATGATGAAGTAGTTGAACTGCGTCAGCGCCAGGATCGCGCCCAGCGCGATCAGGCGGGTCGATAGTTCGCGGTGCAGACTCACCCATCGGATCAGCTTCTCGACGAGGGTATCGGCGGGTGTGTACATCAGCGGCTCGCCGATCCGAAGTCGATCCAGCTCATCGGCCAGTTGCCCGGCGCTCTCATAGCGGGTGGAGGGGTCCTTCCTCAGGCACTTGCGGACGATCGCGTCGAGGGCGGCGGGCACGCCAGGGGTATCGTAGCGGGGGCCGCGCACCTCACTGTGCGGAATCCTCAGGAGCGCACGCCAGCCGGTGCCGAACGGAGTCCGACCCGTCAGCATCTTGAAGAGGATCGCACCCAGCGAATAAATATCGCTCGCTGGAGTGGGCTCGCCACGGAGCTGCTCCGGGCTCATATAAGGGATTGTCCCCTCCAGACGACGGCCGTCGATCGCCCCCACGTCCGCGTCGGGCTCGAGGACGCGCGCCAGGCCGAAGTCGGTAATCAGGGGCTGGTCGCCATCGAGAAGGACATTGGAGGGCTTGAGATCGCAATGAACGTAGCCATGACGATGAAAGTAATCGACGGTCCGGGCCATCTCGATGACGAGGCGGACCGCCTCGTCAGGGGCCATCCGACGCCGCTCGCGCAGGACCCGATCCAGCGACTGGCCGACCAGCTTCATCGCGAAGTAGGGCTGGCCCCGATCCTCACCCGAGTCGAACGTCGGGATGATCCCACGATGATTTAAATCGGACATCGCCCGAATCTCCCGGACGAACCGGCCGACATGCTCCGTCGATGTCAGCAGCGCCGGGAGGATCAGCTTGAGGGCGACGAGGTGTTCGGCGCGCTCCAGCCCAGGACGACGCGCCCGGTAGACCACGCCCTGGCTCCCGCGTCCCAGCTCCTCGAGCAACTCATACCCGCCGACCCATCGTTGCAAAGCCATCCGGCCCGATTGCTCGAAGATGGCGATCGCTTGCTCGATCTCCTTGCGATGCGACGGGAACCTGGATTCGTACTCCTCGCGGTTCGGTCGGAAGGAGGGATCGCGCCTCGACCGATACTCCAGCTCCAGGCCGATCAGCTCGACGAGCCATCGCGGGCCGAGACTCTCGTTTTCGATGCAATAATCCTCGATGGAAGGCGAGAGCCCGGCCCGAA
Source organism: Planctomycetales bacterium (assembly GCA_027451455.1). Classification (GTDB taxonomy): domain Bacteria; phylum Planctomycetota; class Planctomycetia; order Isosphaerales; family Isosphaeraceae; genus JAKAUH01. Next base: position 2,543 of record DAIDJI010000532.1, read on the forward strand.
GCTTCGCCTCGAAGTCCTCGCGGAGGGTGTCGAGTTCCGGGAATTCTCCGGGGTTCCTGATCGACCCGGGCTCGACCGGATCGCTTCGGCAGGCTCCATCGAGTCCGCGGATCGCCAGAAGCTCGGCCCGGTATTCCATCAGGCGATCGCAACACTTCCGACAGGTGAGAAGATGTGCCGCGATGGCATCGTCGGGCGGCTCGCCCGTGGCCAGCGCCATCAGCCTGGGTCCGTCAGGATGGGTCGAGGTCGTCTCCATCGTCGTGATCACCCTCGATCTCGGCGCAACGGTCTCGAATCCTTTCCAGGACCCGATGAGCGTGGACGTACACCGAGTTTCTGTTCAAATCCAACTCCGCCGCGATCTCCGCCGCCGGCCGGTCCTGCAACATCCGCCCCTGAAAACAGGCCCAGGCCGTCGCCGAGGTGCGCGCCTGGACCCAGGGCAGGACCCGTTTCAAAAGCCTTTGGCGGTGCATCAGCACCCACTCCTCCTCATGCTTCCGGCGGATCGACTCTTCGGGATCCCGGAACTCCCGCACCCATTTCTTCTCGGCCTCGTCGCGAACCTTCTGCCGCCTCGCCCGATCGACCAGTGCGTTGTAGGTTACCTTCCATAGAAAGGTCCGAAATCGGGCCTTTTCTCGATTCAGCTCGAACGTCGGCAGCTTCTTCATCAGCCGCGAGAAGACCTCCTGCGTCAGTTCGTCGGCATCGAAGGCCCCGAGGCCCAGCCGGCGCAAATACCGAAAGATCAGTGGGCGATAGATCGCGTCGAACTCATCCCAGCTCCGCCCATCGGCGAGATCGCGAACCCGAATCAGTAGGGAGATTCGTGTTGAGTCCATCATCGCCATTGTTCCTGCTATGATGGGTCCGAAGGGATTGCTCGCAAGAAATGAATCTGATTCCGAACCCCGCCCTGAATCAAACCAGAACACCAGGGTCATGTCAATAAACGGCCACAATTTAGGCGCGTCTCTCCACATCGGGCGAGGGCTCTTGCCGGATTGAGATGCGGCTGCATCGGAAATGCGGGAGCCGACCGGGCGTCGACGAGCCGTTCGGAGGCTTCGTCGGAAGGCTCCGACGACCCGAAGCGGACGACCTGGGGAGCCTTCACGGGCTCCCCAGAAATCCGGACGCCGTTCCACGGGCCGAGCGTCGGCTCGCTCTCGTGATTGATCGCCTGGTCCAAACCGCTCGAGTCGTCCTTCGCTCCGTCTCCGAAGGCGTGGCGCATCGCCGAGACCTCGGCTCTGAGACGCTCCAGGCGCCCGCGGCAGCCCGGACAGGCGGCGAGGTGGCTCTGGATGGTCGAAACGGCTGAGTCGCCCTGTCCCGCGGCCTCAGGTTCCGTCGAAGTTGTCCCTCGAGATTTTCAATTTATGCTGATCTTTACGGTATGAAATCGTTGTTGTCCGGACGAATCGCTGACCGTGATGATCGCCGTCACGTCCTCGCCATCCGCCCTCCCCTTCGGCGGTAACCAGTTCAGTTTGCCCTCGGGCGTGACGGTGAGACCGTCCGGCCCCTGCGTCAGGGCGTAGTGGATGCCACCGGCTTTCGAGAAGGCCTCGATCTGGTGGCTCAATGGCTCTCCGGCCCGTGAGTGAAGGCGCGACTGGCTTGTGATGATGAGGTAGTCACGACCCTGGCGCTCCAGGGCCTTGCGAAGGTCGAGACGTCGCAGGACCAGCCGGTCGTTGCTGAAGGGAAGGGTGATCAGGAGGCGGGCGGCGGGGATGAGGTGGATCCGCTTCTCGACGGTGAAATCGTGAGTGATCACGGCCTCGTTCGGCGGCTCGCCGTTCATTTCGTCGAGTCCGTGGATGGTGAGCAGCCGAGCCCCGTCGTCGGTGGAATGGATCACCGCCGCGACCGAGCGCGCCGAGGCGGGGCGCGGCCCGTTGTCTACAAGCCCCGAGATTTCCAGATAATAG
>DAIDJI010000533.1 GCA_027451455.1 Planctomycetales bacterium
TTCCACTTATCGTTCAGTTCGTAAAGCAAGCCGATCTGGAACCCAGCGCCCCAGTAGGGCCGAGCATTGGTGCCGGCAGGGAACGTCGGCAGACCCAGCGGTCCCGACGGCCCCGGAGCGAAGAAGGCGGGATTGAAGCTCGGCTGTCCCACAGTGATCATCGGGCCGGCGCCGATGGAGAGCCGGTCGGACAGCCGTAATGAGGCCATCGGGTTGATGGAGAGCAGTGAAAGATTCGCGAAGATCGGCCCAACGCCGACAAAGCGGGGCGGCCGGCGAGGTGTCAGGATCGGGACCTGATAGCTCCCGCCAAAGTTCACACCCCCGCCGACCAGTCCAAAAATCCCGACGCCCAGAGTCAGTGGCGAGTCGTCCGTCGGGCGGAACGAAAATCCTGTGGCCAGATTGGCGACAACCCCGCTATCGCTCCGAGCCTCACCGTACCGGCTCGTCGGCGGGAACAGACCGCCGATAGCCCCAGCCTGAATCGAGCTCTGGAGATGAATGCTCGGAAATGCCAGGGCCGAGCTGATCAGTGCCTCCTGTCTATCCAGGCCGCTGAGAATCGCCGGGTTCCAGTAACTGCCGCCGAAGTCGACCGGTGCCGCGGTCGAGGCACCCGCCATCGCGCTATTAATCGGCCCGGCACTCGGAATAACGATCCCCTGACCCCGGGCCGTTGATACGCCCGCCAGCATCGCGGACAGAAACAACAGGCCGATCGAGATTCCAGACCTCTGCATCACTATCTCCTGAGCAAATATGTCGAGCCCACATCGGCGACATGCGGATTGTATCGACCGCAACGATAATTCCGCTTGATGGAGAACCGCCGGCTTCGCAAGAGGATGCGATCCAGACATCCGGGAAGATCGCCGCGACCGAGCCAACCGAAATCATTCGTGCCTTCCGGAGAATCCGGCCGATAAATGGCAGGTGGGTGATTCTCTTGTGGGGCTCGTTCTCCGCTCTGGGTGCAAAGGCGCACAATTTTCAGATGCGGAAATCCGCCACAAATCTGTGGGCGATCGGGCTAGATTCCCTCGAAACGATGGGGACGGATCGACGTACATCGCGGACACGATCGTTGCGCGTGTGGTTGATGTTCCTGGTGTCGTCGTTGACGCCTTGCGGGATGGTACAGGCGCAGACAGCCCCAACGGGGGTGTCTCCGATCTCCGAGGGCTCTCGGATCGATCGGCTCGAACAAATGGTCCGGTCGCTGGCGGAGGAGAACCGTCGGCTATCTGGGGAGGTCCGCGAACTCAAGGAGCAATTGAGCGTGCGTGTGCCGACCATGCCCAGCCCAACACCGCCGCCGGCATCGCCTCCTGCGGCGGAAGCCGGCGAGCAACCATCGCCTGGGCCAATGGCGGCCCCATTATCGGTCGCCCCGCCCGAGCCTCCGTCCGCACCGCAAGCCCGCTTTGATAAGCTCTTCGACAACTACAAGGTCGGCTACGACGGCGGTTTCGCGATCGTGCCGGAGAACATTGACGAAACTCCCTTCTCGATGAAGGTCAACAGTCAAGACGTCTTCCGATACACCGGGTTTGCCCGCGGTCCGTCGTACTGGATCAACACCGCCGGGGAACGTATACCCATCACGAACAACAACAACTTCAGCATTCCCCGCGGACGTCTGATCTTCTCCGGAAAGGCTCTGCTCCCGAAGCTCTCCTATCTGCTCAACATCGATTACAACACGGTCACCAGCAACCCCATCGGGTTCCGGGCCTACCAGCTCAGCTACCAGTTCAACCGCACGATCGAGATTCATGTCGGTCAGGGCAAGGTGCCAGGGTCTCGTGAGTGGCTGGAGAGTGCATTCGCCGCGCTCGAGGGTCCGGACCGGTCGATGGCGACCACCTTCTTCCGCCCGAGCTTGAGCCAGGGCGTCTGGATCACGGGCGAGCCGCTGGACGCCGTGTACTACCACGCCATGGTGAGCAACGGATTCAACACCCTGAATCTTCGGCCCACTTACCTGAATCAACGGTACTGCTTTTCCGGCTCGCTCTGGTGGGAGCCCTGGGCCGACTTCGGCCGCGGTTACTCCGACCTCCAGCAGCACGAGGAGGCCGCCATCCGGCTCGGCGGCAGCTATACCTACGCGCTCGGGCGAGGGAGCCAGACAGCGACCGACGCGGTCGAAAATTCGCCGGTCCGCCTTTCGGATGGCACCCTGATCACCACACCCGGGGCCCTCGCGCCCGGGGTGACGCTCCAGACTTACGACATCTCACTGGCCGCGGTCGACGCGTCTTACAAGTATCGCGGGCTGGGGCTGTCCACGGAGCTGTACTTTCAGGACCTGCTCAACCTTCGGGGCAACGGACCTTTGCCGATCCGCTCCACGAGCGCCTTCGGCGGATTCCTCCAGGGTGGTTACTTCATCGTACCGCGACGAGCCGAGCTCTACGCTCGCACGTCCTACGTGACGGGACACTTCGGCGGCGGATCGGAAGTGGCCGGCGGCTTCAACTGGTTCTTCCTGGAGGGGAAGGACAATCTCCGTTTCACATTCGACGCGGCGTGGCTCGACCATTCCCCAGCCGGCCAGAACCGGACCGGCTACGATGCGGGCCAGACGGGGATCCTGATACGCACGCAGATCACGGCGACTTACTAAACAAAGATATTGGATCAGGCAAAACGTCAGGTCAAGAATCCAGACGAACGGGCGACCACGGATCGGGGCGGGCAAGGTCCACTCGTGACCTTGCCGGGGAGGGGGGGCATGGTTCGGATTCTGAATCTCTGGGCCAGGGCGGCGCGGGGATGGCTCCAGGCGACGGGCCTCGGCCTCTTGCTCGCCGCGGGGTGCCTGCCATCCGCCCGCTCCTGGGCACAGGATGTCCCGGCCGGCCCGTTCGCGGGGACCGTCGCGGACCGGGTCGCCACGCCCGTGAGAGAGCCGACCCAGGAGGAGGCCTCGCTCGCCGACCGCGTCGATGAGGCAGAAGCCGCGCCGGTGTCCGAGGCCGCCACGCAACCGACGGCCGAGATGGCCACGGCTCTCAACACGTCCAACGACCTCTGGACTCGTTCGACCCTCACGGGCGACTGGAACGGGCTTCGCTCCTCCCTCCGGCAATCCGGGATCACCTTCGCGGTACGGGAGACGCAATTCGCCTTCGGGATCGTTGGCGGAATCAACCGGTCGCTGCCGGTCTCCGTGCCGGGCTTCGGGACGGGGAATACCTTCAAGTACACCGGTCGGGGCGAGTACGACGCAATCCTCGACCTGGACAAGCTCCTGGGTTTACCGAAGGGCTCCCTGCTGATCCGACTCGAGAACTGGTATGGCGAATATGGGAACGTCTCTCTTCGCGCCGGTACCTTCGCCCCACCGGTGTTCCCGGCCCTGCTCCCGCCGCGTCCCAACCAACCGGGTGTCCCGTTCCTCACCAATTTCCTCTGGACGCAGCCGCTTTCGGAGCGGTGGGTCGCCTTCCTGGGCAAGAAGGACGTGCTTGGCTCGTTCGATCAGGACATCTTCGCCGGGGGAGACGGTACCACCCAGTTTGTGAACCAGGCCCTGATCGCAAATCCGGCCTTCCTGCTGGGATTGCCCTACTCCAGCGTCACCGCGGGAATTGTCAGTCCCCGGTCGTGGGGACGCTTCAGCGCCTTCGTCATGGATGCCACGGACCGAACTGCGGACTTCTTCCGCATGGATAATCTGTTCTCGCGAGGGATCATCGTCGGAGGCGAGGTGAAGGCGAGGACAAATTTCTTCGACCTGCCGGGCGAGCAACACTTCGGAGGGATGTGGAAGCACGTCCCACTGACCAATCTCCGGTTCCAGGAACCGCCTCCGGGCGTGTATCCCGAACCCACGGTCCCGGGATTCCCGGTTCTTCGCGACTCCTATACGCTCTACTACGGTTTCGATCAGTACCTGGCCCAGTTCTCCGAGAGCGACCGCGGCTGGGGCCTGTTCGGGCGTGCCGCTCTCAGCGATGGGAACCCGACCCCGGTGAGGTACTTCCTTAGCGCCGGCCTCGGGGGCTACAGCCCGGTTGGTCGCGAGCGGGGCGATACCTTCGGCGTTGGCTGGTACCTCGTCGGTGCCAGTAACGAGTTCGGTCCGCTCCCCCGGGCGATCTTCGGTCCGAGGAACGGAACAGGCGTGGAACTGTATTACAACTTCCAGGTGACTCCCTGGATGAACGTGAGCCCCGACTTCCAGATCCTCCGACCCGGCGCGGGTGCCATTTCGACCAACACCGCCTTCGTCTACGGACTGCGGGTCAACGTGAACTTCTGATGGCCGGACAACGCGAAACCCGCCTCGCGACGACGACGACCACCCCTCTGCCATCCATCGACCTTTCCGACACCACAGACAGGTGCAGAGCAGCGATCTTTTCCCGTGACGCGTTTTTCACCTCGCGGAAACCCTGGCTCGTCGCGTTTGTCTTCGGACTCGGTGGCTCTTCTGTTCTTCAGCATCGGCGTTGATC
>DAIDJI010000534.1 GCA_027451455.1 Planctomycetales bacterium
CCGACCGTCAACCCGGCCAGCGCGGTTCCGGTCGCGGTCGCCGCGCTGGTGCCGGCCGTCCGATCAGCGCAGCTCGCCGCGATGCGGGCGCAGTCGACGATGAACCTGAAGCAGATCGGCCTGGCGATGCACAATTACCACGAGTCGCGCGGGTCCCTGCCGGGCGCCGACATGGTCTTCAACGTCACCGAGATTTCGGCACTGGCGCAGGCGCTGCCTTACCTGGAGCAGTCGCCGATCTACAATTCGATCAACTTCGACTTCTATTATGATACTCCTCCGAACGCAACCGCGATGATGACGTCGATCAGCAGCTTCATCTGTCCGTCGGACCAGCCGGACTCGATGCCGTCGATGGGCGGTCAAACGAATTACATGGCCAGCATGGGGAGCGGGATCGTCTGGCAGATGGCGATCGGCGGGAATGCAAGCCTGCCGCAGCCCAACGGGGTCTTCTACGGGAACAGTTCCACGAGCTTCGCGGCGATCACCGACGGGCTCTCGAACACGGCCTTCTTCAGCGAGCGGCGACTCGCCGACGGCAACAACGGGATCATCAACCCGGTCTCCGACGTCTTCTTCTCGCCGGCGTTTCCGACCACGCAGGCCCAGGCGATCCAGGCGTGTCAGGCGGTCAATATCAACGATCCGAGCAGCCAGTTCCCGCTCTTCATGGGCGCGCCCTGGCTCTGCGGGCAGCACGTCTTCACCGAGGTGATGCCGCCCAACGGTCGTTCGTGCGGGTTCTTCATCGCCCTCCGAGCGGTGATGCCGCCGAGCAGCTATCACCCGGGCGGCGTCAACCTGCTACTGGGCGACGGCTCCGTCCGGTTCGTGAAGGATTCGATCAACCTGGTGAACTGGCAGGCGCTCGGCAGCCGCGCCGGCGGTGAGATTCTCAGCTCGGACAGCTATTGAGGCGAGAAAGGAAGAACGATGACGATGTCGGAATTCCGAACGCGGCGGTGGGCGACGGCCGCCGCGTTCGTCGCGATGACCCTGCCGATGGCCGGTTGTCTGGGCGGTGCCTCCGCGCACGCCGTGGACCCACCCCGCGCCCGTGAGGCGCTCAAGACCGCGCTCGACGGCTGGAAGGCCGGGCAGACGCCCCCGTCGTTCCGTGAGTCGTCTCCGCCGATGACCGTGCAGGACCTCGAATGGTCCGGCGGCGCCCGATTGGTCGACTACCAGATCATCGACGATGGCCAGGCCCGCGATGCCAACCTCCGCGTTCACGTCAAGCTGATCCTCGAGACGCCCGCGCCTCGGGGGAGCAAGCGGGTCGAGAAGACCGTCTGGTATCTCGTCGGGACAAGTCCCTCCGTCACCGTTTTCCGCGACTCTTTCCATCGCTGAACCACGTTTCGACCTCGGAGTTGAATGAGACATGCAGGCTCCTCGAAAGACATCGATCGGCTTCACCTTGATCGAATTGCTCGTCGTGATCGCCATCATCGCGGTTTTGATCGCGTTGCTGTTGCCGGCCGTGCAGGCCGCGCGTGAGGCGGCCCGGCGGCTGAAATGCACCAACAACCTGAAGCAGATCGGCCTGGCCCTGCACAATTACGACGACGCGATGCGATGCCTCCCCTTCGGCAAGGGGAACCATTACCAGGCCGTGATTCCCATGGCGCCCGTTTATGCCCGGTGGTCGACACACAGTCAGATCCTCGGCTTTTTCGAGCAGGGTCCGCTGTTCAACGCGATCAACTTCAACCTTCCGCCCGAATTGCCGTCGCTGGATTCCTACAACCAGGGGTTTTATCCGGCGTTTCAGGACCCCAACCGGGCGAACGCGACGGTCTGTCGCGTGGCGATCTCGGCGTTTCTGTGTCCGTCGGACCCGGCCGGCGCCGGCGGACCGCCGGGCTGGGACGGCGGCAATAATTATTACGGTAACGAGGGCTCGTGGCTCTGCGACTGCTGCCAGCAGACGCCCAGCACCGTCGCCCCCGGCTACCTGCCCCAGGGTCCACTGTACAATCGTAGCTGCATCAACCTGGCGAGCCTGACCGACGGGACCAGTCACACCGCCTTCTTCAGTGAACGATCCCGCGGTCAGGGCTTTCCCAGTATTCCGAACGATATGTACATGATGGACAACGCCACGTCGATCGACCAGGCATGGACGAAATGCCATACCCTCAACCTGAGCATGGCGATGCCGCTGACGAGCTGGATGGGCGCGACCTGGTCTGTCGGCGACATGACCTGCTCGACCTACAATCACGTCTCGACGCCCAACACCCGCACCTGTGCCGGGATGTCGGGTAGTAGTATGATGATGCCGGGCTCGTCGATGGCCAACATGGCGGTGCAATTGCCGCCGTCGAGCGATCATCCAGGAGGCGTCAACCTGCTGCTCGGCGATGGCTCGGTTCGCTTCGTGAAGAACTCGGTGCGGCTGGACATCTGGCGGGCCCTGAGCACCCGAAACGGCGGCGAGATTGTCGATGCGTCTGGGTACTGAGAGGGAGGCTTCGAGGATGAGATTCGGATCGATGAGACGACCCGAGACGGTGGTGCTGGTCGGGATCGGGCTGGGCTGGATCCTTGTCTCGTCGGCCTCGGCGCAGGCGACGCCGGGAGGTCGGGAAGCCGCGCCGGCCGGTCGGTCGGCGTCGGCCTCGGCGTTGGGGTCGGCTTCAAGAGAGCGCTGGACGCCGGTCGATCTGGCCTGGCGGGCCGTGGAGACCTGGGCGAGCGAGGCGCAGGCGGTTTGGCCGGATTCGCCCGAGGGGGTGGCGATGTTCCTGGATATCCTCCGGGGGAGTCGGCTTGGTCCCGGCGAGGGGTGGTTCAAGAAGGGGGTCGCGCAGACCCGATACGATTGGAAGAACACGTCTCATCGGCTCGACCGCGACCGCAACGGCCGGGTCGATCGCGGCGAGTTCGCGGGCTCGGATGGCGACTTCGCCCGGCTCGATCGCGACCGCGACGGAGCCCTCGGCGCGGCCGATTTTGACTTCACCCCCCACGCGCTGTCGTTCACTCCCGGCATGGCGGCGTTTCTCGCCGCCGACCGAGACGGCGACGGCAAGCTTACACGCCAGGAATGGGAGGCGTTCTTCCGCGCCTCGGATCGAGCGGGCGACGGGTTCGTCTCGCTGGACGAGGTCCGTGAATCGATCGACGGACCGCCCGGCGGGCGGCGGTCGTCGTCGCGCGGGCCGAGCCGGCTCACGCTGATCAAGGGACTCTTTCGGCAGGAGATCGGCTCGTTACAGCCTGGTCCGGCCGTCGGCGATCGGGCGCCCGACTTCACCCTCCGGACCCTCGACGGCGCGAAGGAAGTGACGCTCTCGAAGCGCGTCGGGCCGAGGCCCGTGGTCCTGATTTTTGGCAACTTCACGTGTGGACCGTTTCGGATGCAGGCCGGGAACGTTGAGAAACTGTATCGCCACTACAAGGACCGCGCGGATTTCGTGATGGTGTACGTCCGCGAGGCCCACCCGATCGACGGCTGGCGGATGGAGAGCAACGACCGCGAGGATGTCGCAATCGCCCAGCCCCGGACCTTCGCCGAGCGGGTCGCGGTCGCACGGACCTGCGGTCGACGCCTCGACCTGGGGATGCCGATGCTCGTCGATACGATGGACGACACCGTCGGCGCCCGGTACAGCGGGATGCCGAGCCGGCTCTACCTGATCGATCATCAGGGCCGGGTGGCGTACAAAAGCGGACGCGGGCCTTTTGGTTTCAAACCGGCCGAGCTGGAGCACTCGCTGCTCTTGCTGTTGCAGGATGAGTTTCCTGGGCTTGCGCCCAGAGAGACCGAGGGAATCGGGACGGCGGGATTGAGGAGGGCGGAGTGAAGGTGATTACGGCGGCAGAGAAGTAGGTCAGGCTTTCCAGCCTGACCCGCTCGAAAAGGTCAGGCTGGAAAGCCTGACCTACTTGAGCTTCTTCCTCGCGTGCGTCATACAAATGCCGAGTGCGGGATGATCATGAAGCAATAAGAAATTAACAATAACAATAAAATAAAAGTACCAAAACCAGGGTCCGCCCATTTCTCAGGAGCGAGGACCGTCTGCATGCAGGATCCGGCTGAGCCCGATCGAACGATCTCCGAGGCGGGCTTGCCGCGACGGCTCGGGCTGGCGACGGCTGCGGCGATGGTCGTGGCCGAGGTGATCGGCGTTGGGATTTTCCTGACGCCGGCCGGGATGGCGCGGTCGCTGGGCTCGCCGGCCTGGCTGATCGCCGTCTGGCTCGTGATGGGCCTGAGCGCTATGGGTGGGGCGCTCACCTTCGGCGGCCTCGCGGCCCGGTATCCGGAGGCGGGTGGGATTTATGTCTACCTGCGCGAGGCTTACGGCCCACGCGCTGGGTTTCTTTACGGATGGATCTCGATGCTCGTCACCGACCCGGGCCTGACGGCCTTCCTGGCGGTCGGGCTGTCGAGGTATGCCGGGCACCTGGTCCCGCTCTCGGATGGCGGCCTCCGGGCGGT
>DAIDJI010000535.1 GCA_027451455.1 Planctomycetales bacterium
TGAGCTGGATATTCAGAACGCCCGAAGCGGTCTCGGCATCACCGAAGAACATTTCATAAAAATCGCCCATCCTGAAGAAAATGAGCGCGTCCGGGTATTCGGCCTTGGCGGCAAACCACTGCGCCATCGCCGGGGTGGCTTCGTCCTGGCTCGCGGCGCCGGAGGAAGCATTCCGGCGCCCGCGCGACGGTCCCTGAACGACGCTTGTGTCGGAACCGGTGCCGAAGGTCAGTCCGGCGAACGTCCCGGCGCCGCCGTCGAGCACGATGCCCGCCTCGCTGGTCCCGTCGATCGTCACCGGCTCGGTGATCGTCGGCAGCGACGAGGTCGGAGAGATCACGAGCGATCCCTGAATTCCAAACGTGATTGCGTCGGTCTTCCCGGTCGCCGGCGGGCTCAGATTGGCGTCCTGGATCGCCAAGCGGAGCGAGCCGACCTCCGCGCCTGGCACGTTGTCGGTGGTATTCGTCACCACGAACGGAGCGCTCTGCGCCATGCTCGTGGCCAGAGCCGAGGTGTCGCCCAGTCCATCGGTGATCGAGGCGGTCACCGTCACCCCGTTCGCCAGCGCCGAGGCGAGGGAAAGCGAGGCCGTGAACGATTGAGTGGCCGAGGTCAGTGCCGGCGTGGTGATCGCCTGAAGGAACCGTTCCGCCGGTCCGCCCTGCGAACCGCTCGCGAAGAACTCGACGGTATAAGTCTGGCCGCTCGTCCCGGTCACGCTGTAATCGATGGTCGTGAGCGAGGGCACCGAGGCCACCGCAAGTACGGAGGGCGTGGCAATCCCGTTGTTGGCCCCTGCCGCCAGAACAATCGCCGATTGATTGCCGAAGATCGCGTTCTGATGGATCGCGTTCCCCGATCCCGAGAGCACATCGACGCCGGTCCCGGTGTTGAAGGCGATGGTATTGGAGGCTCCGGCCGTCGTCCCGCCGATCGAGTTACCCGAACCGCTGATGGAGATACCGGTTCCGTTGCCTGGCCCGGCGGCCGTCCCGGTGAGGTTGATCCCAATCGCGTCGTTGGTGATCTGGTTATTGCTGGACTGGATAACCAGGCCGGTCCCGCCGAAGTCGGCGATGTCCAGCCCGGTGATGGTGCTTCCGCTGGAGCCGGGGCCGAGGGTCAGGCCGTCGAACGCCCCGCCGCCGCCGTTGATCTCGATCACCGGGGAGCCCGAATAATTCGGCTGCGTGGCGCCGCTGATGTAGATCGGACTCGTGATCGCCGGCAGCGGCGAGAGAAGGTTGATGATGTAGGGAGTCGGCGACTGGAGCAGGAAGCCGATCAGTTGCGGAGTTGTTGTGGGATGGCTCTCCACCTGCTCGATGGCGTTTCGGAGCGAACCGGCTCCGCTGTCATTGGTGTTGGTCACCAGGAAGGGCGTGGAGATCACGGCGGGGCTCGAGAAGACCGACGTCCCGCTGGCCGCGACGGTCGCGGTCGCGATCACCTGGTCGCCCAGGATCACGCCGGACGGCACCGAGAAGCCAATCGTCGACAGCCCCGACCCGACCGTCACCGTTCCCGAGCCGAGGTATTGCCGGGCAAGGGGATTGCTGGACGAATCGAGAAGGTAAACGTCGATCGTGACCGAGGTTCCGCTCGCGACGGCGTCGGTGAAGGAGGTCGAGAGCTGGCCGCCGCTCAGCAGGACCGGGCCCAGCACGGGCGCCGGCTGAGAGTTGTTGGCCCCGGCGGCGAGGACAATGTCGTCGGCGGGGACGAAGGCCGAGGTCCCGTTCGTGCCGACGTACTGGTTCAGGCGGATCGTGTTTCCCGACCCGGAAACCACGTCCACGCCAGCCTGGCTGTTGAACCCGATCGTGTTGGCCGCTCCGGTCGTCGTCCCGCCGATCGTGTTGTTCAAACCGCTGATCGAGACGGCCGTCTGGTTGCCGGTCGCGGCGGAGGTCCCGCCGATCTGGTCGGCAGCGATCGTATTGTCGTTCGACGTGATCCGAATACCGGCGAGGCCGAATCCGAAAATCGAGAGGCCCCGAACCGTGCTCCCGCCGCCTCCGAGTGTCAGGCCGTCGAACGCCTGCCCGCCGCCGCTGAGCTCGACGCCCGCCTCGGTGGTCCCGTCGATCGTCACGGGCACGGTGATGGCGGGCAGCGCCGAGGTCGGCGCGATGACGAACGGACTCGTCCCCGGGATGGCAAAGGTGATCGCGTCGGTCCCCGACGCCGGTGGGCTCAGATTCGCGTCCTGGATCGCCAGGCGGAGCGAGCCGACCTCCGAACCCGGCACATTGTCGGTGGTGCTGGTCACCACGAACGGCGAGACCGGCACGACACTCGTGGCGAAGGCCGAGGTATCGCCGGATCCATCGGTGAGGGTGGCCGTCACGGTCTGCCCGGCCACGAGGGGCGTGGCGAGGTTCAACGAGCTTGTGAACGACTCCGTCGTCGAGGTCAGGGTCGTCGTTACCGAGCCGAGGTAGACCGCCGCCGGACCGCCGAGCGTCGAGCTGGCGAAGAACTCGAGCGTGTAGGACGGACCGACCGTTCCCGTCAGGGTGTAGTCGAAGGTCGCGAGCGTGGGGATGGAGGCCACCGCCCGAACGGAGGGCGCGACGATCCCGTTGTTGGTCCCTCCCGCCAGAACAATCCCCGATCCGTTGCCGAAGATCGCGTTCTGATGGATCGCGTTCCCCGATCCCGAGAGCACGTCGACACCGATCCCGGTGTTGAAGGCGATGGTATTGGAGGCTCCGGCCGTCGTCCCGCCGATCGAGTTGCCGGTTCCGTTGATCGTGATACCGGTTCCGTTGCCCGGCCCGGCGGCCGTCCCGGTGAGGTCGGTCCCAATCCGGTCGTTGAAAATCGCATTGCCGTTGGACTGGATCACAATGCCGGACCCGCCAAAGTCGGCAATGGTCAGCCCCTGGATCGTGCTTCCGCCCGCACCAGCGCCCAGGGTCAGGCCATCAAAGGCCTGACCGCCACCGTTGAGCTCGATGCCCGCCTCGGTGGTTCCGTCGATCGTCACGGGCACGCCGATCGCCGGCAAGGCGGTCGCCGGCGCGATCACAAACGGTCCGGTGCCCGAGATGTTGAAGTCGATGACCGTGGCCTGGCCAGACGTATTCGCATCCAGAATCGCCTGCCGGAGCGTCCCTCGCCCCGTGTCGTTCGTGCTGCTGACGAAAATCGTATTCGAGAGGAGCATCCGCTCCTCGAACCGCTCAAAAGCGGGCCTCGCCAACCGACGTCCCTGGCGTCCACGACCCGACCGCCCCGACTCGACGAAGAACTTCATCCCCGTCTCCTCACGCACGATCCAACCAGGCGATGGCCCCCGCGGAAAGAACCCCGGCGACGTCTCGCCCAGGCCCTCATCTGCGGGCGCCTCGGAATCGCGGGCACGTCCCGCCCCGGGCTCTCCCAGTCACCCACCGTCCATCAACGCATGAACATCAGACGCTCTTTGGCCGCTCAAGATTTCGACCTGCGCGCGGGAAAGGAAGCCGACTCTGTCTTACCACAGCAGCAAGCATGGCGGCAAGCATCTCGACAGGAAATTTTTGCGTTGAGACTCAACGTATCTCCACTGGACGACGGTTTCAATGTCTTCGACTATATCTTACCGAAATTACCACGTCAAAAACCAAAAAATCGATTCAAGGAAGAGACTTATGTTGTCTTTTTTTGTAGAGAGAGAGGTCTCGAATTGTCCCGTGAGGTCTCGTGGAGTCTAGCAATGGGGGGCGTGGGAGTGGGAGTGGAGAAGCCGCTCGCGGGCCGGTTAGTGGCGTGTTAAAGTAGATGGCGCGTTCGGCGATGCGGGTGGGCGCGAGACCGAGTGCGTTCGCTTGGAGTCGTCTGGGGGTTGCGTGGGGAGGTCGTCGGGATGGCCAAGCGGCCGGTCCACTGGTCCGAGGGGATGTTCCTGAAGCCCCATCATTTCCAGGCTTCGGACCGTTATCATCGCGATCGGATTCGGGAGTCGGAGGACTGGCTGCATCCGCACGACTGGGGATTGCGGTCTGTCCGGTTCGATGAGGATGCGATCGCGAACCATACGCTCCGGCTGATCGCCTGCCAGGCCCGGTTCAAGGATGGAACGACGCTGAGCGTCCCGGAGGAGGCGACGGTCGCTCCGCTGGAGTTCCGGTCGGCCCTGGCGCAGCGGCCCGAGGTGACGGCCTACCTGGCGATCCCGACCTGGCAGGAGGGCCGTCCGAACGCCGAGCGGTCGCGATCGGATCAAAGTGCTCGCTTCGTCGTCGGGCGGCTGGAGCGTCCCGACGAGAACACGGGGGCCGACGAGGCCGAGCTTGAGTTCCGCCACATCCAGGCTCGGCTCGTGCTGGAGGAACCCGACGCGGCCGGATTCGAGGTCTTGCCGGTGGCGAGGATCAGCCGGTCGGCCGCCGCTGGATCGCCGCCAAGGATCGACCGGGCGTATGTCCCACCGGCGCTTGGCCTCGACG
>DAIDJI010000536.1 GCA_027451455.1 Planctomycetales bacterium
TGCACGACGAGGTCCAGGGGCTCTTCCGGCAGATCGAGGCGTGGATCAACCAGGAAGCCGACGACCTTGTCGGCCGCAAGATCGCCTTCGATAGCCAGGTCCTCGGCGACGCGGAGCGGATCCTCCGGCTCTCGGTCTTCAACGCCGCCTGGTCGACCTTGCAGGCGATCCTCTTCACGCCGGGTCTTCACCCGATGCTGATGTACCAGGAATTGTGCCGGCTCCACGGCCAGCTCGCGATCTTCGGCGAGACCCGACGACCGTCGCGAGTCCCCGGGTACGACCACGACAACATCGGGCCGATCTATGCCGAGGTCATGGCTCAGGTCCGTCGGCTGATCAGGGGAGGCGTCGCGCGGCCGTTCGAGAAGCGATACTTCCGGCTCGAGGGGCGGCGGCTGGTGGTCGACCTTGACCCCGACTGGACGCTCGAAACCACTGGGCTCTACATCGGGATCGAGACCAGTGAGCTGAGCGACGTCGAATGCGACCGGCTGATGCGTGAGGCATGGTCGTGGAAGCTCGGCGGTGCCGAGGAGGTCGAGGCGATCTTCCGACAGGCCCTCGAGGGCCTGGGGATGGAGCCGCTCAACCGTATCCCGCCGACCTTGCCCACGGGCTTCGTCTACTTCGGCATCGTCCGGCATCCGACCTACTGGAAGGAGGTGGTCCGAACCCAGACGCTGGGACTTCGGTTCCGAACCACCGGCGCCACCGCGGTCGGCGACCAGATGATCAAGCTGACCGATCCCACGACCGGGCGGACCTACAGCCTCCAGTTCGCCGTCTTCGTCGTGAAGGGGCGCTGACCGAGAGCGTGGACCGGGCCGAAGGGGGAGCGCTCGATGACCGACGTCTTCGCCGAGATCGTGCTGCCCGTCTTCCAGAACGTGATCGACCTGCATGCCCGGCTGGCCGGCGGCGAGCCCCGGTCGCTCGTCGAGGTCAAGCGGATGACCTGCGGCTGGGTTGAGGAGGGCCGCCGGCGTGCCCTGGGCAGCCCCGAGCTGAAACGCTCCTACGATCTGGCGATGTTCGGGCTGGTCGCCTGGATCGACGAGATCCTGACCGAGTCGGAGTGGGGCCGGGACGTCGGCTCTCCCGAGGAAATCCTCGAGTGGGACCTGTTCGCCAGCCGGGACCGCGCCAGCCTCTTCTATGACCACGCCGAGGCGGCCGATCAGCAGGGCGACGCCGACGCCCTGGAAGTTTACCTTCTGGCTGTCACGCAGGGGTTCCGGGGTGAGCTGGTCTACGACGACGCGAAGCTTCACGACTGGGTTCATCGGGTCTACGGCCGAGTCAGCGAGGCGGGATCGCTCCCCGCTCATCCGTTCGCCAGGGAGAGTGCCGCAACCGCCCGCTTCAGGGCACAGCGTGGGCCGTCCCTGCTGCTGATGGTCAGCGTTCTTGTCTCGATCACGGCGATCGTCACCCTGGCGGCTTACCTCCTGGGCGTCCACCTCGCGTTTGCCGCCCGAGAGCGGGGGCCCGCGGGCGACTCGGCCAGTCACCCTCCAGCCGCGACGCGGACGGGCCGAATCGAAACGGGCTGAGACAGGCGAAGGAGGCGGAATCGTGGGATCGATCGGGCAGACCGTCCAGGGGGCCCTGGGCGGGCAGGTGTTGATGGGTGTCGGCGCCGTCCTCGCGGCGACCGCGGCGGCAGTCGCCTGGTTCTGGGCGAAGCATCCGGTCCGCTGGATACTGGCCATCGCGACCGTGGTCCTGGTCGTCGTGGTGGCCCGAGGGCAGGCGGATCTGCCAGGGTACGACGACCTCGACCCGTTCTTGCCGTCCGTCTTCAAGCCGCCGCTCTTCTCGTGGTGGGTGCTCGCCCTCTCACTCTCGGCCCTCTATCTCTCGGCCCACCTGGCCGGCACCTGGATTCGCGCCCGCACCGGCGAGAGCCGCGAGGCCACGGGCGAGGCCGGATTCCCCGACCTGGACGCCGCCTGGGACGAGATCCAGATCCGCCTGAGCCACGCACACTACGACCCGACACGGCAGAGCCTCTTCCTCATTCTGGCGCCCGAGGAGTCGCTGGCCGCCTCCCTGATGGAGGCCGCCGGACTGCAATTCTTCGCCCGCGCTCCGGCCGACCCCTCAGCGCCGATCCATGCCTTTGCGACCGCCGACGGGCTGTTTCTGAGCTGCGCCGGTGCCACCTCGTGGGGACGGGGCGGCGAGGAAGGGACAGCGAGACTCGCCACACTCTGCCGGATGATCCGCGACCTCAACCCCGACAAGCCAGTCCTCCGCGGCGTCGCGGTGCTTTATCCGATGGAACGGGCCGCCTCCACCGAGGTACTCCAGGGCCTCTCGACACTCCGCAACGACCTCCAGGCGATCCGGGCCGAGCTCCACATGCAGGTCCCCACGTTCGCCATCTTCTGTCTGCGCGAGGCGTACGGCGGCTTCGAGGAATTCGCGGCACGGGTCCCGCCCAGCGTCCGCGCCCGTCGCTGCGGGTTCTCAGTCCCGGTAACGCAGCGATTCGACCTGGCGGCGGCAACCCGAGGGCTGGGCTGGCTCGTCCAGTGGTTCTCCACCTGGTCCCTGAATTTGATGACCGACGAGCCGCGCAATTCCGAGGGCAACCGCCGCCTGATCGCGATGTGTGCCCGGCTCCGCCGCGAGGTTCCGGCGCTGAGCCAGCTCCTGAACGCCTCGTTCTCCACGCACGCCCAGGCCGAGCCGATCCTGTTGCGTGGCTGCTACTTCGTGGCTTGTGGACCTGGGCCCGAGGACCGTGCGTTCGCCCCGGGTCTGGTCAACGGCAAGGCGAGCAAGCTGATCGCCGACGCTGTCCACGCCACATGGTCGCGCGGAGCCGATGCCATCGACCGCCGACACCGCCTGGTCGCGATCGTTCTCGCCCTGGCCACAGCGGCCATCGCACTGCCGATCTGGATCTCCGGCATCATCGACCGGTTGCGAGGGCCGGACGTCGTCATTCGGTATCCGGCCGCTGGCTGGATCGCTGGGGCTGTTCTCTCCGCGCTGGTTCTCGCCTGGATCGCCGGGTTCACGTACCTCTGGCTCCGAGACCGGCTCGATCGTCGGGTATACTTGGGGGAGTCGGGCCGGACGCAGCCGGCCCCAAGCGGATCGACCTCCTCGACGACACATCCCGAAAGGCCCGCACGATGAACTCGCGCGGACGAGCCATGATCACCGCCCGACCCCGTCGCCCGGTCATTCAGGCCGCAACCCTTGCGATCCTCCTGTGCTTCGTCGCCACGCCTGCCCGGGCGCAGGACAGTCTGCCAACCGGCCAGGCCTCCCCGAGGTATGCCTACGCGACGCCACAGGCATCCTACGCGACGCCGCAGGCCAACCGTCCGTGTACCTGTTACTTCCCACAGGGCTATTGCCCGTTCCCTCAGGGTAACTGCGTGGCGGTCCGGCCATCGTCGCAGTACCTCTTCGGCTCGCCGCAGTTCGACACCACCCAGCCGACCTTCCTCGCCCCGGCGATTCAGGCCCGGTGAGTTTTGAAGCCTCTGCGGTCGGCCTATCGGATCTCGTAGCGGAACTCTCCCTTCTGGCCGACAGTGACGTGAACCGCCCCGATCGAGCGGCCCTCGGCCATCCGGCCGAGAATCTCCTCGGAGATCTCGGGGAGCAGGGTTCGGGTCAGGATGTGGTCGACGTTTCGCGCCCCGCTCTGAACCTCCCGGCAACGCCCGGCGATGAGCTCGATCAGGTCGTCGCTGTAGCTGAAGCCTGCGTTGTGGTTCTGCCGCATCCGCTGGCCGATCCGGCCAAGCTGGAGCTGGATAATCTGCCGCATGATGGCGTCGCTGATCGGGTAATACGGAACCACGATAAGCCGCCCGAGGAACGCCTGCTTGAAGATCTCGACGCCCCGCTCCGACTTGGCTCCGAGCAGGTCGGGGCGGATCAGCTCGGCAAGGTCCTCGGGCCCGGGAGCGGTCTCAGGATCGGCGCAGGCCTTGAGGATCGTGTCGGTCCCCACGTTGGAGGTGAGCAGGATCACCGTGTTCTTGAAGTCGATCTCGCGCCCCTCACCGTCTTCGAGCGTTCCCTTGTCGAAGACCTGGAAGAAGAGCTCGAGCACGTCGGGATGGGCCTTCT
This sequence comes from Planctomycetales bacterium, assembly GCA_027451455.1. Lineage (GTDB taxonomy): Bacteria > Planctomycetota > Planctomycetia > Isosphaerales > Isosphaeraceae > JAKAUH01. Next base: position 4,102 of record DAIDJI010000536.1, read on the forward strand.
CGACCTCGTCAAGCAGGACGACGCTGTACGGTCGGCGGCGGACCGCCTCGGTCAGTACCCCTCCCTCGCCGTAGCCGACGTAGCCCGGCGGCGAGCCCTTCAGGCTGGAGACCGTGTGCGCCTCCTGGTACTCGGACATATTGATGGAAATCAGGTTCCGCTCGCCGCCGTAGAGGGCGTCGGCCAGCGAGAGCGCGGTCTCGGTCTTGCCAACGCCGGTCGGTCCCAGAAAGAGGAATGAGCCTAGCGGACGATTCGGATCTTGCAAACCGGCACGAGCGGCTCGCACCGCATTGGCAACCGCACCGATTGCCTCGTCCTGGCCAACCACCCGTT
>DAIDJI010000537.1 GCA_027451455.1 Planctomycetales bacterium
CCTGAAGGTCAACCCGGCGCGGCCGGGTCGGGTCGAGCCGCGGGTGGTCAAGCGGAGGCCGAAGCAGTACTATCGGATGACTAAACCCCGATCGGAGCTGCGGAAGATGTTGCCGATTAAGGGTTTCTGACAATCTTCGCGGCATTCCGCTACGTCCCCCTTTTCGTCCCCGTCCCCCCTTTTCGTCCCCTATTCGTCCCCGCCGGGCTGGAACCGATGGCTGCTGTCCGACGCCGGGCCCGAACCGGAGATCGCCGCGGAGCGCATCCTGCGGCGCGCTTCCGAACTGGCGAGGCTTCGTCAAACGGGATCGTCGGTGGACGCCGTTTAACCTCGCGTTGCCATGGACTCTGTCCGCAGTGTAGTCTCCGGTATCACGAAGGTCACCGTAGCGAGCGGGTCGGGTGAACTCGGACGCTTAGAAGACGGAGGGAGGCCCAATGGCGTTCATCGGCCGATACAAGGACCTGGTGAACGAGGCGTACGAGTCGCTGAAGGAAGAACACGCTGAGACCGACGAGGAGGCCCGACCGCCGTGCGATCCCGCCTACTACGAGTACCTGGAGAAGACGGTCGCAGAGGTCCGTTCCACCTTTGGCAACACCGCCACCGAGATCATCGCCAAGCGGGGGACTCGCGACCCCTTTGACGTGCTAGAGGCGCTGTGGACTCTGTCCTGCTACTACGTCGCGCACGGCGTGCCTCAGAACGAGACGGAGCGGATCATCACGGCCTGTCACTGGCTTCCCCTCGAAGTCTCCAACGGCGGATTCCATCAGTATTTCTTCAACTCGGCAGGCGATTTTTGGCCGTACGTCCTCATCGCGCTCATCGAGGGAGGGGACGACGTCGCCGTGGGCCGGTTCCAGCAGGTGCTCAGCATCTTCCCCAACGGTCGGCCCTCGACATCCCGGAAGAAGCGTTGGGCACAGATGGCCGCCATGGAGGCAGCGGATGAGGCCGGCTGCGAGGCCCATTTCGATCATCATACGGAGATTTATTACGCAGAGCCGTACCCGACGTGGGAGACCATTTGGGCGGTGATCGGGCACCGATCGTCCGATATCCGACTGCCATGGGCGGAGGGGCGACCGGTCTAACAATCAGGGATCGGAGTCCGCGAAGCCGGACGTCCCACCAACCGCGCGGACAGCCCAGGCCGCTGGGCCAGGCGAGGGAGCGATGACTTGCCGAGAAAGATCCGCGAGTTGGTGAAGGACCTGATGGACGCCGGTTTTGCGATTGTCCCCGGCGGCGGCAAGGGTTCGCATCGGAAGTTCACACACCCGAATTACCCGCGGGCCGTGACCCTCAGCGGTCAGGACGGCGATGACGCCAGGAACGATCAGGAGAAGCAGGTCAAACGAGCTATCGAGGAAGTGGACCGATGAAGCCGATCGATGCCTACCATCGCTGGGTGGAGTGGAGTGACGAAGACCAGGTTTACATCGGCAAATGCCCCGATCTGATTACCGGAATCCACGGTGACGATCCTGTCCAGGTCTACAAGGAACTCGGCGAAGTCGTCCAGGAGGTCATCGATCACTTTCAACAGACAGGGCGGGAGCTTCCTCCGGCGCGGACGCGGCCGATGATGGAAGTGACATAGCCCTCCGTGGCGAACATTCTCCGGCCGATCCGTCGGTTGCCGCGGACCTGCTGCGCGGGTTGCTGAAACCTGTCGTTAGGGTGCGGCGGGCCCGGCCTATCCGGTCTGGTTCCTGATTTCACCGGCGACCGATTGCCTCGGGAAAAAGGAAAGCGACGGTCCATATGGGGCTGGTTGACTCGAAACGCCTCCGGATGCCCGCACTTTGGGGCCTTTTTCCCGGGCCGTCGCTGGCATTCCCCGTCGTCGCCCGGTAGGATCCCCCGCGTGCTCCGGGGCCGGGCCGCTCGCCGCGGGCGGGCGCGGCGACGACGGGCGCGCCGTCTGCGCGGGGGAGGCGTTCGGTGGAGGCGTGGCTGAAGCGAGGGACGGGCTCAAACGGGGACGTGGCAGGAGTCGCGGAGGCCGCGTCGGAGGTCCGCGAGACGGTCGGCCGGATCCTCGACGATGTTGCGCGCCGCGGCGATGCGGCGGTTCGCGAGCTGTCCGCGAGGTTCGACGGGTGGAGGGATTCCAAAGGGACAGGCACTTTTCCGTAAGGATTCCAAAGGGACAGGCACTTTTCCGTAAGGATTCCAAAGGGATTCCACGGGGACATAGCGATTATCGACAGTTGTCCGATGGCCCGACCGATCGGTCCGGCCCGTCATCCCGACGGCCCTCGCCGCCGCCGGCCGGAAGCGGACGGGCATCACCCTCCCGACCGCCGGCAGCCGGGCCGGCGGGGCCGGGTCGGACGGGTCGGGGGGCGAGTGTCGCGATCGCCTCCGCCAGTTCGTCGGTGGCCGCGGGCGGCGCGGGCGGGGACGCGGAGGCAGGATCGCCCGAGGATTCAATCCCCGACATCCTCGAGCCGAGTACCTTCCCCGCGGCGCACGCTCGCCCGGGCCGACTCGATGCGGCGACGGAAAGTCGGGTCGTGCTCAAGACGGTAGTCGAACCAGTCGTCCTCCGACCCGAAGCCGATCAGCACCCCGGCCGGCTTTCCGTGCCGCGTGATCACGACCTCCTCCGTCTCGGCGAGCCGCAGGTACTTCGACAGGTCATCCTTCACTTCCGACAGCGGGACCGTCCTCATCTCTCCCTCCCACCTCTCTGAGCCAGTCGTCCGCGCCGGATTTCTCCACGATGGCCAGGACCTGGACCTCGTTGCCCTCGACGTCATAGAAGACTCGCAATTCATCGACGCGGAGCCGATACTGCGGATGAGTCAAGTCCCGCAGACGCTTGATCCGACTCTTGCTGACTCGGGTCGGCTCATGCCGCAGATGGACCTCCAGCGCATCGCGCACCTTGACCCGCTCGTACGCGCTCAAGCGTCGGAGATCGTCCACGGCCTCGGGCGATAAGATGATCTCGAAGGGCATTCTGGCTAGATCATAGCCAGATCTTCCTCGAGAAGCAACAAGGGCAGATGGATCGGGAGTCGAATCGACAATCGTCGAGCATTCACTCCTGCCGGCCAACCCGATCCGTCCGATCCGGTGAGCCCTCGCCGCCGGCCGGGTCCGACGGACATCACCCTCCCGACCGTCGGCGGGCCTGGGCCGGGCGGCTCGGCTCAACCTCCGGGGGCCGGCGCGGCGGGGCGCGATGGCAGGATGTCCGCCACCGCGATCGCGCCGAGAAGTTGACCTTCGATCATGACCGGCACGGACTCCCCCTCCGCGAACACCCGACACGAACGGTAGCCGCCCGGGCCCGGGTCGGTGTAGACCTCGACCTGGCGATGGACCAGATTCACGATCCAGTAGACGGGGATCCCCGCGGGCCCGTAGACCTCGGTGGCCAGCTTGCGATCGTCCGCCAGGCTGGATTCGGCGATCTCGGCGACCAGGGCGATGTCCTCCGGACCGGGGTGATGGCTCTCATAGGCGCGGGGCGTTCCCCGCACGACGCAGCGATCGGGCTCGGGCTCGCTGTCACGGCCGGGGAGCCGCACCGGCTTGGCCGCGCGGGCGTGATAGCGATCGGCCGGGAGGATACCTGTCAGTGCCGGGCCTAGCAGCTCGTCGACGATGGCATGGGGCGGATTGTGGGTCATCTTGGCCACCAGGTAGCCGCGGATCAGGTGGAACCGGGGACTCGACTTCAGGACCCCCGAGGCAACCATCGCCTCGTATTCCTCGACGGTCAGACGGTAGAGCGGCGAGGGGACCCACGCGGGTTCCGGTGGCGGGATGATCGGCTGAGCGGTGATGAGCGCGGACATCAGGAAACTCCTCGCGGTCGTCTTCAGGCCGGATCGGCGGCCGTTGCATCTTACCGCGTCGACGCGCCCGGGCCAAAGCCGCTTGACCCGGCGCGCCGCCGCCCGCCCGCCGACGCGCCGGCCCAACCCGCCCGTCTGAGCCCTCGCCGCCTCCGGCCGGTCGGTTGCTACCGGAATGCAACCAACTCCTTGATCGCGGAGACGCCTCCGTCCGCCCGGTCTCGGACATCCTCGTCTTCGACGACTGAGGGGCAGAAAGAGGGGCAGACGGCGGAAAGCAGACGGCAGAAAGGACACAGACGGCAGGAAGACGGCAGAAAGGAGACGGCAGAAAGGACAGGCACTTTTCCGTTGTGCTACGCTTCCGAAGGAGACGGCAGAAAGGACAGGCCACGTCTGTTCGGCACAAGATTTGCGCGATCCCTCTGCCAGGCAAAGTGACTACGGTCCTGGCGGAGACCCCACATGGCCGAGCCGTCGGACATCTCGGACCCCGCGCCTGACCTGCGGGGATTCAAGTACCTCGACAAGCTGCTCCCCCTCTTCGACCGGCTCCACGACGTCGGCTGCCGACGCGACAAGGCCGGCAATCGCAAGCTCCA
>DAIDJI010000538.1 GCA_027451455.1 Planctomycetales bacterium
GAGGCCTGCGTCCCGGAATGTCCGGTCGAAGCGATCTTCCACGAGGATAACCTCCCCGAACAGTGGAAGGAATTCACGGCGCTCAATGCCGAGCAGTCGCCCCTCTGCCCGGTGATCAACCAGAAGAAGGACGCGACCGAAGGCGAGAAGTGCGACCAGAGCCGCAAGCGAAGCTGATCGCCTTCTGCCTAGATCGATCGGAATCGAAATAACCCCGGCCCTCACGCCGGGGTTTTTTGTGGATGGATCTTCCCTCTGAGGCGAGGAGACAGCCTCACTTCGCGCCCGAGGCGGCCGTCTCGACCGGCACCGCGGGCATCTGAAGGAGCATCTCGGGCGAGCTACCGGCTGTCCCCATATAGTACACCGGGAACTTGCCGTCCCACTTCTCGGTTCGCTTCGCGTCCAGCTCCAGTTGCTTCAGCCGGAGGTACGTCGAGAGGTCTTCCTTCGCCTTCTCGATCTCGTAGGCCTTCGCATCGGCGACCGCCTTGATGCCGTCGGCCTCGGCCTTCTTCTCGGCGAGGATCGCCTGCGCCTTGCCGTCAGCTTCGAGCAACCGCTGCTTGTTCAACTGCTCCTGTGCCTGGGTCTTCGCCACGGCGATGCTCTTCTCCTGCTCGGCGTTGAAGACCTTCACCAGCATGTCCTGGATGGCCTTGTCCTTGTAAACAAAGCCGCCCGAGATTCCCAGGTTGGTGATCGTGATTCCACGGTCGGCGAAGAAGGTCGTCAATTCCTTGACCACCCGCTTGAAGTGGGGTGTGGCATTTTTTCGCAATTCTTCCATCGGCAGGTCGGTCACTTCCAGACCGAACTCCGCCTGGAGCTTCGCCCGGACCTCGGTGTCCATCACCGACTGGAGCGAGCCCGAGGGATAGTTATGCAGGAACTTCACCGCGTCGTCCCGTGAGGCGATCCGGGCGGTGCAGGTCCATCCGGTGCTGAACTCCACCTGGTCGGACGTCATCACCCAGACCGCCTCGTTGCGGTTGCTTGTCCCGGTGTTGGGGTCGGCGGTCCACTCGCGGGTCACGGGGCTCTTGTCCACCTTGATCAGCTTCGCCGCCGCCTGCCACCGGCCGTTCCAGCCGAACGTCTCGTATCCGAGCGGTACCCACTGCTGCGGAATCCGGATCTGCTTGGTCGCGACCAGGTTCTCGCGGAGGAATTCCTCGTTGTTCGTCGAGGACTGCTTCCGCGTGTCACCGAGGTATGGGATCAAAAATCCCTCCTCGTTCGTCCCAATCGTCTCCAACTCGACCGGCTCGAACGGTTGACGGACACACCCCGGCAAGAGCATCAGCACCAGGCCCGCGGCCAGGAACTTGTCGACCTCGGAGACGTGGTCCGCGCGCCGGAACATCGACCGGACACCCGCCAGACCCAGCCCGAACCCGACAATCGCCCAGCCCGCATAGGCCGCCGCCATCCTCGATGAATCTTCCCACCGCGACTCCCGGACCCGACGAGCCACCTCGTCGTTGTTCTCGAACTGTCGCAGGTAGAGGTCGCGACGCTGCTCGACCGACGGGCCCTGCTCGGATCTCGCGAAGTAGGCATGCATCGCGAAGCCTGAAACCACCCAGACGACCAGCGCACCACGATACAGGTATCTCACGTGGACTTCCCAGCTTTCTAGCGGGTTCCCGGCCCGATCGACCCGCCAGGGTCAGATCGGGCCACGCTGGGGAGTATTCGAGGGCCTCATCGGCTTCTTCGCCGAAATCGTCCGGCCCTCTCGCTGTTTTCGAAGTGCATGCATCCTGAAGGGCCGGGAGATTCGAGAATTCGCCCCGGTGGGTCGCCTGGGTGAGAATCAAACCACCTTCTTGACGATCACCCGAGGCCCTTGCACGTCGAGGACCTCGACCAGGCTATCGGTCTCGACGTAACCGCCGGCGCTCACCACGTCGATCAGGAGGTTGCCGAAGCGGGCCTTTCCGGTCGGGCGAAGCGGCGAGGTTGTTCGGCCCGTCTCGCCGACCAGGAACGCCAGCGACTCGTATGTTTCGGGGGCGGGCTGGTAGGGATGCTCCGGGTCTTCGGGCTCAACGCCCGTCCACGGTTCGGGCTTGAGGATCAGTCGGTTGAACACCGGAAGCGAGGGGATATACCGGGCCAGGATCGCCGCCCCAACACCAACGGCGATCAGCATTCCCGTAAGTTGGAGCAGTGTGACGCCCAGCTCTCGATATTCGTAGTCCTTCGTCGGCCAGATGAACGTGTGGCTCGCCAGGACGATCGAGCAGAGCATCAGCAAGATCCCGCTGATCCCGAAGATGCCGAAGCCCGGGAAGACAAAGAGCTCCATCGCCAGGCAGACCAGCCCGATCAGGAAGAGGATGATTTCCAACTGGTCAGCCGTTCCGCCGAGATAGTGGCTCCAGAAGAAGAGCAGGAAGGCGAGCGCCGAGGTGATCCCCGGCAGGCCGATCCCCGGCAGCTTCAGCTCGATCACCAGCATAAAGACCCCGACGAAGAGCAGAATCCAGCTCACGTAAGGGTCAGTCAAAAGTGCGACGAACGAATCGACCCAGGTGGGGCCCTCGATGGCGATATCGCGGCCTCGAAGGCCGTAATTGGCCCGGAATTGCTCGTCGTCGAGGACAGGCTGGCCCAGGCCGTACGAGGCGACCTCGTCAGAATCGATCACGAGGGTCTGACCGGGCTCCTTGCGGACCTGGAGGACCTGGAATCGACGTCGGTCGGCGTCGACGTCCTCGGGGCGGACGAGCGCCGTCCCACCGGTTCGTGCGTCTCGGGCCTCCAGGATGGTGACCGCCGGGTCGATCAGGGCACGCGCGAGAGCCTCGGAGTGCCCGCGAGAGCCAGCCCAGAGCGCGGCCTTGTCGGAGAAGCCGGAGACCTGGATCTCGGTCAGCTCGTGTCGGCGTCCGCCGCCGGCGACCACGAACCGGGCGTTGCCGCCCAGCCGGGCCCCCTTCTTGAGGACGATGTCGCGACATGCGAGCGGCACGAGCGCAGCGAGTCCCTCGGCTCGCTCGTCGATGTAGGCGACCGTCTTCATATCCTTGATCGCCGAGAGCAGGTCGCCGAGCGAATCGACGACCGCGTCGTCACCGCCGGGGCTGTCGATCTGGAGGATCAAGAGGTTGGCCTTCTCCAGCCGGGCCTGCTCGATCCGCTTTTGCAGGTGACCGACCATCACCGTGTCGAGCGGGCCTTCGAGCCGGACCCAGACCGGGCGGATCATCTGGCCGAGCGTTGGGTCGTCCACCGACGACTGCCCGGCCAGCTTGTACATCGCCGCCAGCTCGTTGCGGGAGTCGGCCGTACGCCGGCAGAAGCCTTCCTCCCGGGCGCGCTGGGCGGTAAGGACGCCTCGAAGGCCGCCGTCCCAGGCGGGACGCTCCTCGACAACCTGGTGGGCTTTCTCGAACGCGGGGAGATTGTCGGCCAGGACGTAATGAAGCGCCTTGTCGGGGGTCCGAACGAGCCGCAAATCCGCGTCCCGATTCAGCATCCCTATCAGGAGGTCGGGATCACGCGTCTTGCGGACGGCGAGCACGCGGACGTATCCGCTATAGGCCGCGTCAAACGGCTGCCCCTCAGGCGTAATTGGGCCGAGGCTCGACGCATTCCCCATGACGATCTCATCGCAGGCGACAACCGGCAAGACGGCGAAGCCCTGGAGCGGCTGGGGGACATAGGCGACAGTCATCCGGGCGCCGCTGAGACTGGAGATCACGTCTGCGAGGTCGGAACAGACGCCCCGGTTGCTGGTCCCCGGAGCGACCTCGCCAGGGACGAACTCAAAGACAAGGATCGGCCGCTTCCCCTGGGCGCCGAGGGCGTTGGCATCGACGAACTCGCGGGTCGCGGCTCGAATCTTCTGGACGGTCTCCGAGGTGATGGGCTCGGTGACCGTGAAGAACTGGCCGGAAATCTCGTCAGGCGCGGTGGGAGTGGGCGCCTGCGCCCGCGTGGGACCGGCGATCGCCAGGACCCACGCCGAGAGCCACAGGAGGACGTACCGGGAGAATCCGACGGGACCAGGGAAAGCGGCGCAGCGTCGGGGCATCGGGATCGGACTCCCTCCGGGCGACCCGGCCGCTCGCCGATGGCCGCGGGCACGGGCCGAATCCGTTTGCAGGGCTTACCGTGGTGATTATAAGCCAGCCGGTCGGGAGGGTCAAACCACCCCCCTGGGTCGAGCAGGGTCGTTTCCTTTTCACCCTGGTCGGGTCCACGGGGACGGGCTCCAGTCGTCCTCCTGTGCTCGCAACTGCGATGTCGATGGAGCCTGGCTCGGCTCAGGTTGGGACGGAGAATGGAGCCGGGCTCGCCGATCTCCCATCCCCGGCCCGGCGATCGAGCCAGGCGACCAGATCTCGAGCGTATTGCGACGGGTCGGGTTCGAACTCCAGCGTATGCTGTCCCTCGGGATACTCGATCACGT
>DAIDJI010000539.1 GCA_027451455.1 Planctomycetales bacterium
GCCTCGTGCGCCTCGACCCCGTACTGGTGCAGGTGCTCGACCGCGCTGACCCAGACCAGGCCGTTGAGCACCGCGACACCGAAGAGCGCGATGAACCCCACCCCCGCCGAGACCGAGAACGGTAGCCCCCGCAGCGCGAGCGCGAAGACGCCGCCGGTCGCCGCCATCGGAACCGCCGTGTAGATCAGTGCCGCAAGCTGGAGCGAGCGGAACGTGCTGTAGAGCAACAGGAAGATCAGAAGCATCGCCACCGGGACGACGATCATCAGCCGTCGGGTCGCGGTTTGCAGGTGCTCGAACTGTCCACCCCATCGGAGGACGTATCCTCCCGACTTCGGCAGCTTCACCTGCTTGTCGATGGCGGACTGGGCCTCGGCGACGAAGCTGGCGATGTCGCGACCCCGGACATTCACGCCGACCACCGCCCTGCGCTGCACGTTGTCGCGCTCGATCTCGTCGGGGCCTTCTTCCTCGGTGATATCGGTGAGGTCGCGGAGGGGGATCGCGCGGCCCATCGCGTCCTCGACCCGGATCGACCCGATCTTCGACGCGTCGTTCCGCCACGACTCAGGGAGCCGGACCCGGAGCGGGTGTCGGGCCGGCAGGCGTACCTGCGAGGAATCGCGGCGGCTCGCCGAATCCTGCGACTCGTCCTCGAAGATCGTCCCGACAGTGATCCCGCCGAGCGCGGCGACCGCGTCGAGGACTTCCGAGGCCTTGATCCCGTATCGAGCGAGCTGATCCCGCCGCACCTTGATCCGGAGCATCGGCAGCCGTCCGGCGGTGGGGACCTTGATATCGCGGGCGCCCTCAATCCCGGTCAGCACGCGCTCGACCTCCAGTGAGAGCCGGCGCAACTCGTCGAGGTCGGGGCCGTAAATGATCGCGGCGACGTCGCTCTTGACGCCCGCGACCAGCTCGTTGACACGCATCTCGATCGGCTGGCTGAAGCCAAACTTCACACCAGGAACATTCTCACTCAGGAGCTTGTCCATCTCCTCGATCAGATCGTCGCGGCTAAGACCCGGGCGCCATTCGTCCTGGGGCTTGAGCATGGTCCAGACGTCGGTCTGGTGCGGGCCCATCACGTCGTTGGCGATCTCGGGCCGGCCGGTCTTGCAGTAGACGAGCCGGACCTCGGGAATGGTCTTGAGGAGTTTCTCAATCTGCGTCGAGGCTTCAACCGCACCCTCCAGCGAGGCCGAGGGGATACGGACCGCCTCGATAAGAAGATCGCCCTCGTTGAGCCGCGGCATGAACTCGCCGCCGAGGTTCAGGGCCACCGGAACACTCAACGCGACCAGCGCGATCGCGATCCCGACCCCGAAGAACGGATGTCGGATGAAGGAAGAGAGGAGCGGCTCATACACTCGCTTCAGCCATCGAATCAGCCAGATTTCTTTCTCCTGCGGTTTGTCGCTGAGGAAGATCGAGGCGAGGACCGGCATCAGCGTCAGCGAGAGGATCAGCGATCCCAGCAGCGCGAAGATGACGGTCAGGGCCATCGGGCGGAACATCTTCCCCTCGGTCCCCTGGAGTGCGAGGATCGGGAGATAAACAATCGTGATGATCAGCTCGCCGAACATGGTCGGGCGGCGAACCTCAATGGCGGCCTCTCGGACGATATCCTGCTTGGGACGCGTGCCGCCCTCGTGTCCGAGACGCCGGACACAGTTCTCGACCATGATGACGCTCGAATCGACGATCAGGCCGAAGTCGATGGCGCCGAGGCTCATCAGGCTCGCCGAGATCCCCGAGGCGAGCATCACGTTCGCGGCGAAAAGCATCGAGAGCGGAATCGCGAGCGCCACGATCAGACCGCCGCGGAGGTTGCCCAGCAGGAAGAGCAGGACGCCGATGACCAGCAGGCCGCCAGCGGTCAGGTTCTCCAGAACGGTGCCCAGGGTGTGGCCGACCAGGTGGGTCCGGTCGTAGAGCGGCTCGATGGTCACGCCGGCGGGAAGGCCCTTCTTGATCTTCTCGATTTCCTCCTTGACGTTTTTGACGACCACGCGGCTGTTCTCGCCGATGAGCATCATGACGAGGCCGGTGACGATCTCGCCCTGGCCGTCGCGAGTGGCGAGCCCGGCCCGGATCATCGGCGCGGGGACGACCTTTGCCACCTTGGCGACCGTCACGGGAACGCCGTTCCGCTCGTCGATCACGATCGCGGCGATGTCATCGACGTTGTGCGCCTGGCTCACACCTCGGATGTAGCGGGCCTCGCCGTTGTGAACGAGATAGCCGCCGCCGACGTTGGCGTTGTTCGACTGGAGAGCGTCGAAGACGTTGGTCATCGTCAGCTTGTGCAGGGCGAGTTGGTCGGGGTCGGGCTGGACCTCGTAGGTCTTCATCTCGCCGCCGTGGGCGTTGATCTCGGTCACACCCTCGACCCGACGCAACTGGTAGGCGATGAACCAGTCGAGAATCGTTCGCAGCTCCATCGGGCCGATCCCCGATTCCTTCGTCGCCTTGACCTGAAACTGATAAACCTCGCCGAGCGCGGTGGAGATCGGGCCGAGCATCGGTGTCCCGTAGCCCTTCGGGATGGCCTCGGCAGCGCGGGAAAGCCGCTCGCCGACGAGCTGCCGGGCCCGGTAGATGTCGGTCCCTTCCTTGAAAACGATCGTGACCACCGAGACGCCGAACTTGGAGATCGATCGGATCTCCTCAACGTTCGGCAGGCCGCTCATCGCCCCCTCAACCGGGAAGGAGAGAAGCGACTCGACCTCCATCGGCGAGAGCGCGGGCGCCTCGGTAATGACCTGCACCTGAACGTTCGTCAGGTCGGGCACCGCGTCGATCGGCAGGCTCAAGGCCGAATGCACTCCCAGCCCCGCCACCAGCACGGTCGCCATCAGCACGAACAGGCGATTATTTAACGAGGATTCGATTATAGCATTGAGCATGGGCCTACTCCTCGTCGTCCGTGTTCTGAAGGATGAGCTCGCTCTTGAGGAAGAAGGCGCCGGTGGAAACGACGGGTTCGCCCTCGGAGAGTCCGCCCTTGATCACCAGTCGCTCGCCGGTGTGCCGGCCGACCGAGACGGGGCGAATCTTGTAGCTCCGGGGCTCATTGGTGGGTACGAAGACGAATTTGGCGGTGTCGATCTCGATGACCGAGGCGGCAGGGACGGTCAGCTCCTTCTCCACGGCCGAGCTATCCAGAAGGATGCGGGCGAACATACCAACCTTCAGGATGCTCTCGGGATTATCGGCAACGGCGAGGATCGGCACGGTGCGCGTTTGAGGATCGACGACCGAGCCGATGGAAATCAGGCGTGCCTTGAACTCGCGGTCGCCGTAAGCAGTCACCCGAAACCCGATCTTGCCGTCCGCGAGCCGGGTGAGCTTCGGGACGTCCGACTCGGAGACGTCGGCCTTGACCCAGACATTGCTCAGGTCGGCCAGGACAAAGAGGACATCGTTCATGTCGGCCTTCTGGCTCGGAACGGCGTTCTTTTTGAGGATCTGACCGTCGAACGGCGCGTCGATCTGGTACCGCGTGACATCCTCGGTGGTCGCGAGCTTGCTGGCCTCCTCGGGGTGTTCGAGAAGGTAGTTGATGTCCTCGTAGACGCCGAGGATGCGGAGCCTCTGCGCGGCGTCGACAACGGCGGCCTCGGCCTGTCGGAGCGTCTGCTCGGCGATCCTGCGCTCCTGTGCCGAGTCGTACCGGGCCTGCTCGATGGCGCCGGTGAGGGCGGCCTGTGAGCCCTCTCGGGTGTGCCGGGCGATGACGACCATGTGCTGGCCGACAATCTTCTGCCGCTGGAGATCGATGTTCTTGAACTCCTCGTGAACGGCGATCTCGTAGTCCGCAAAAGCCTTCAGGAGCATCCCGCGATAGGCGCCCAGATCCTTGCCGGCAAACCGCATCTCGAGGGACTCGTTGCGGGCCGGGCGGCCTTGTTGCTGGTGCTGGGCCTCCTCGTCGTGCTGCTCCTTGCGGTCGGGCTCGTGCCGGTGGGCGATGTCGTCGGCGACGTACTTCTCCAGCGCGGGGATAAGGGCCTGCACGTTCTCGGAGATCTGCGATTTCCACCGGGCCTCGAATCGGGCCGTCGCCAGCTCGCGCTGGCGGGCGCGAAGGTCCAGCCGGGCCTTGCCGACCTCGGGACTATCGAGGATCGCGAGCATCTCCCCCTTCTTGACCTTCTGCCCAAGCTGAACATGGACCTCCCGAATCCGGGCCGAGGCCCAGGGCCGGACCTCCACCTGTCGGTCGGAGTTCTCGCGGACCTGGCCGACAACGCCCACCTCGGTCGAGAGCCGATCGACACGCGCCGGCTCGACCGCGATCCCCGCCTGCTTGAACTTCGACTCCGAGAGCGTGACCGAGGTGGCCTGTGCGGGCGCCGCCTGCTTCTCCGACGCGCCGGACGCGGCTGTTGACGAAGCGGTCGACGACCCGTCAGGCC
>DAIDJI010000540.1 GCA_027451455.1 Planctomycetales bacterium
GTCCCCAGCGCCTCGCTGAATGTCGCCATCTCGCCCGGATCTTACATCAAGCAGGACGGCAGCATCGGGACCTTCCCGGGCGCGGCCCCGCAGCCGGTCGCCGCCTCGATGACCCAGGTCCTCTATCTCGACCTGACGAATGCCGGCGCTATGGTCGTCACATCGGCGTACCCGACCACCCCCCACGTTCGGCTCGCCACCGTCATCGCCGGCGCGTCCTCCATCTCCTCGATCGTCGACAATCGCCAGTGTTTCCACGTCGTCGGATCGTGGGCCGATGGCGTCAACATTTCGCTGGGGAGCGGTATCGGGACGCAGATCGGCACTGCGCCGACTCAGAAGCTCGGCTTTTTCGGCAAGACCCCCACCACTCAGCCCGCGATGGGCGTCGCGACCGCCGGAGCCAGCTATACCAATAACGAGCAGGCGATGCTCCAGGCCGTTTACAGCGCCGTCCGTGCTCTGGGACTGGGGAGCTGAAATGCCGGGCTCATTCGACCTCGACAATGCGAACTCGCCCCTCTACGGCGATGCACTGGCCGCCGGTGTCTACCTCTACGACCCGGCCGCGGACAACCCCTTCTCACTCTTTCCAAACGTCCGTTGTCTTCGGATTGATTTCCGCGAAGGCCCCGAGCCTCCCGTGGCTCGGTTCGAATACGTCCTCTCCGACATCGTCGCGATCAATCTCGGCTGGCCGGCACAATTCGAGGAACTCTGGCCGATCGACGCCCAGGGGCCTTATGTGGTCAACCCCGATGATCGACTGGTTGTGATGGCGACCAATCCCGACGGTTCCCCGCTGATCCTCTTCGACGGCTTCGCCCAGGTCCCGCAGGTCGACGTAACACCGAGCAGCCAGCGGGTCACATTCACGGCCGTAGGAGTAGCGATTCGCGAGTGGGACAACCCGGTCAGCGGGCGCGTCCAGCGGAATTCCGATCCGACCGGACTCGTCGACACAACGGGAAACTCAGATATTTCCATCGACCTACCTTGCCGATTTAATCCATCCGAGACCGATGTCGGCGGCCGTGGCGGCTACCTTCCCAACCGTACGCCAGAGGGCAAGGATACCGTCAAGTCGGTCGGCGGCCTCTCGCTGAGTTACCCGGTGTTCATCGACCCCAGTATCGAGCGATCCCCAGACCCTCGAGCCTACTGGAGCATCGGCGATGCCATCCGATACCTCCTCGCCCAGTACAACGGGTCTCAACTCTATACCGGCTACCCAAGCCTGGATTCTCTTGACGCCCTCTTGCAGGTCGAGTCGCCCGCACAGGGACAGGATACCTTTGCCCCAGCCGACGCCCAGACTGCCCCGCTGACGATCCGCGACTACGATGCCTCGAACCGCCCCTATCCCGAGGTTGTCGCGGAGCTACTCTCCTACGCCGGGTTCGTGATGCGATGGGACACGGAGGCTAACCAGAACGGCCTCCCTTTCACCCAACTCCGGATCTACCGACGCGACGGCGCTGCGACCTCACCCATCAAATCGATCTATCTCGACTCCGCCGGTGCCCCAACGCTCGACCCGGGCCGGAACAACGTCGCGAGACTCCACCTGGCACGCGACAGTAACAGCATCGTCAACGCCTGGCAGGTCGAGACTCAGCAGCGGCTCGTCGAGGTCAGCATCGTGCTGGCGCCACTTTACCAGCCGTCCGCTGGCGACGCTCAATCCTCCATTCGCAAGCAATTTTTCCGATCTTCATGGAATGCGTCCACGCCAGCCACGACCCGTCGCCAGTACCGATGGTACGGGGTCGACGAATGCGGTGACGGACACTGGACCTCGTCTGGGTCCTGGAGCACGTCACCCTGCGACCTCTCGACGATCTTCCCGCCCGACGACGACGGGACGCCGTCCTACACGGTCCGATATCGCCCCGGCTCGCAGACACTGATCTCGACCGACTCCGACGGCAACTTCCTTCGTGCGGATCTCGCCATCAGCTTCGACTATAGTGGACCAACCGCCGCGCCTTGGGACGGTTCGGGAACCTGGCAGACGATCAAGGGAGGCTGGAGGCTCCTCCCAGATCGACTCGGCATCGAGGTGACAGCAGAGGACGTGGAGCAGTGGGCCACAGGACGAGGCGCATCCGCCTCCGGCGGCTCTGGCCCTGCAGCGGCAATCGTGCCCGGCGGCGACATCCGCGGGGTCACCTGGTGGGCCTCGCCACCCCAAGGTTCGCCCACGAATGGCAATCCTCCTGTCCTCCGCCTCACCACCGTTATCCGCGACGACCTGCGAATGCCGATCTCGTCCGGCAAACGAATCGCCAGCCCGACACGATACGCCCGATGGCGCAGCATCGATGCCCGAGACCACTTTCAGTACGCTGGCATCGATCCTAGTTCGATGAACTACATGGCTCAGGGGGGGAACGGCACCGATCCCGTCGTGGCACGCAACGACACCGACGCTGCAATGGCTCACGCCTACCAACTCCGTGGCGCGCACGAGTTCCCTCCACTCGCGGGTTCGGTCACGATCCCTTACATCACTACTTCTTACGATGTCGGCGATCGTATCGACCAGATTGCCGGCCGCGACGCATCACTCACGACTAACATCGGCCAGGACCAGGGCGAGGCGCCGACTTATCCCTGGATCGTGGGAGTGTCCTGGAGCTTCGAGGGCGATCGACAGAGCACCACGCTCCAGCTTTCGGATCGTCGCGCCGAGCACGATATTCGGACGTAGTCTTCCGAGAGCGAAGGGAGCTAATCCATCGTGAATGACCTACGTATCCTCCGCGATCGCCAATGGGCCGGGCGCAACTCCCTCGATAACGAACTGGGTGGCGACGGAGTCACCGGGTCGGCCGCAATGCTGGCACAGACGACGACCATGAAGACCTATCCGTCCTCTGCATCGGCCTTCTATGCCATTGTCCCCTGCGATGTCGACGGACCCGAGACCGAGGGTGCCGCGGCGTCTTACGTCCCCCGCTCCGGTTCCACCTCCTTCGCGATCAACCTGGGCTCGCAGATCCCGCCTGTCGGAACCATGGTCGTCTGCCATGCAGTCGGTGGGCGCTGGTGCTTCCGCTATGACGGCTAGTCGCCCGTTACGCCGAACTCCAACCCTCCGATGCGCCAAGTCGATGAAAGCGAGCGGAAGTCCCGTGTTCGATCCTTGCCTGACCCGACCAGTGGACCACCCTCAACACGACGGCGCGCAGGCAAGAGCGGCCCGCATCCTCCGCAATCGCCAGGCGGAGCAGGTGGCCGCCGTCGACCGAGCATCCGCCGTCCCATCGCCCCAAGCCGCCCGCCGGTTGGTCTCGATCTACAACGGTGGCCGGATGCCGAACCAGCCAGACTACGTCTACTTCGCGCACCCCGTCGATCTTGACGGGAATGAAATCGAGGGAGGGGCCGCCTCACCGAACCCAGACGCCTCGGCGACAATCCCCGTCGTGGTCCTCTGGCATCCCCCAGAGGCCGGCGACCTGCTCGTCGCCACATCAGTAGGAGGCCGATGGGTCGCCGAGCGAGGCGCGACGGTGGGCACGAGGATCTGCGTCACGGCGTGTGGAAATCTCCCTGTCCCAGGAGCTACGATCACTCTCCTCTCCGGAACCCGGAATATCGCGACCAGCACAACGGGCCCGGATGGCTGCTCTCAATTCTTGGTTGCCGGCACGTACACGGTCCAGGTTGCGATTGGTGGCACGGTCGCTTACGAAGGCCTACAAACACTCCCCTCAGGCGGAACGACAACCATCTCCGCGGGAAGCAGCGGCCTGATCTGCTGCGGCGGATATGCCATACCCCAGGTCCTGACCCTGACCGATGCTGAAGGTACGATCCAACTCGTCTACGACTCAACCGACGGTCTCTACCTCCCGACCTGGTTCGGCGGCCATGCGGTCACCCGACTGTCCTCGACCGTCACGACACCGAATAACATCTGCACCGCGCAGCCGGCCTCCCAGGGACCGGTTCGAGTCTGCTATCAGATGACCTGCAACGCCGGCCAGAACCCAACGTTCAAGATCACACGCTCCTGGTCCTGGGTCTATCAGCAGTCCAACACGCCAATCTGGTTCCAGGATCCGACCGGCTTCACGCCGGGTCGCTACTGCATAACGGCACCGCCGCCCCAGTGCGGCAACCCTCTGACCGACACTGCCGCTTTCGGAACAAACCCCTTGCCCGGTGGCCCATTCGCGCTCTCGGGCAGCCCCACGCCAACCGCGAGCAATGCCACCAGCGACCCCATCGGGGGATCGATCGCCATCTCGGTCTAGTTTTCCACAAAGAAATCTCATATTATTCTCTAGTCGCGCGCACACCATCGAGAGCCGAATCCAGTGGATCGATCCTGTGAGCCATGTCCCTGTCCCGGGCTCTGCACGCGATGGTCCGTTTTCTGCACATGGGCCGCCGAGATACCCACCGACC
>DAIDJI010000541.1 GCA_027451455.1 Planctomycetales bacterium
AGCGACCGCGCGGCGCTGGGCGCCGATTTTTTGATGGAAGACCTTTCGCTGGCGCTGCAGGCGCGGACCAATTTCCCGTGGGCCGCCGCGGTCCCTCAGCGGATTTATTTCAACGACGTGCTGCCGTACGCCTCGCTGGACGAACCGCGGGATCCTTGGCGGGCGGAGTTCTATCCGATGGTGTCGGCTATCGTGAAAAATTGCCAAACCGCCACGGAGGCGGCGCAGGCTTTGAACCGGGAATTCTTCAAACAAATCAACGGGGCGGGTTCACCCACGGGATGACCCACGGCGAGCCCACACGAGGCGGCCGGCACGGCGACGCCGGTCTCGCCATCGGCCGCAAGGGGATCCGGCCCATCCAACTGTTTGTCGAGCTCGCCTCCGCCCGCAAGGCGCCGTTCTTCCTCTGGTACGCGCCGATGATGCCCCACCAGCCCCACAACCCGCCCGATCGCCTGCTCGATCACTATCGGGGCAAGGCCCCGACCGAGCAGGTCGCCAAATACTGGGCGATGTGCGAGTGGTTCGACGAGACCTGCGGCGAGCTGCTCCGGCTGCTCGATGAGAAGAAGCTGACCGACAACACTCTCGTCGTCTTTCTCGCCGATAACGGATGGATTCAGGACGCGAAGGCCGACCGGTACGCGCCCCGGTCGAAGCAATCTCCCTACGACGGCGGCCTCCGGACGCCGATCCTCGTCCGATGGCCCGGCCACACCACGCCTCGCGTGATCGAGACGCCCGTCAGCGCCCTCGACATCGCCCCGACGGTCCTCCGCGCGGCCGGGGTCGCGCCGTCGGTGGAACTCGGAGGAGTGAACCTGCTCGACGAGAAGGCCGTCGCGGCCCATCCGCCTGTCTTCGGCGAGATCTTCACTCACAACGCCGTCCGCCTCGGCGACCCGCCGGCGAGTCTCCGGTTCCGATGGGTCGTTGACGGCGACTGGAAACTCATCGTCCCCGAACCACGGAACGAGCCGAAGGCCCCCGTCGAGCTCTTCGAGATCGGGCACGACCCGACCGAGTCGCACGACCTGGCCGCCACTCGCCCCGAGAAGGCCGCCGAACTGGTCCGGAAGCTCGAAGCCTACTGGCTGGTCCGGAAGCCATGATCTCCAACTGAGAGCGAGCATGAGCCCCATCCATCCCCCTGCCCCGGCCGACGGCTTGACAATCGCCCGACTCCAGACGATCATCTTACAAATGTACGGTGAAAAGGATGCAGCGCGGGGGGATTCGGCGACGTTCCTCTGGCTGGCGGAGGAGTTTGGCGAGCTGGCGACGGCCCTCCGGTCGGGGACGCAGGAGGAGCTGGCCGCTGAGATGGCCGACGTGCTCGCCTGGCTGGCGACCCTCGCGAATATCCGGGGGATTGACCTCGAGGCGGCCGTTCTGAAGAAGTACGGCCGGTCGTGCCCGGGTTGCGGGTTGATCCCCTGTGCCTGCGACCCGGCCGAGAAGCCGTGACTTGAACCGCAGGGGCGGCCGGGGTTCGGTTCGAACCATCGGCGGCAAGGGGACGTAGCAAGACAGTCCATGCGCCGGGATCGCCCCGGATCCAGTCTCCACCAGGGATTCCCACAGCCGATGAATCGCGATTTCTATCCCAGGGCGGCCGTCCGGGCTGTCCGGACGCTCCTTCTGCCGGCGCTGGCGCTGGCGATCGCCCAGACCGTCGCCGGGACGGCCGTGGCCGCTTCGGCGCCGGTCGAGGTCGAGAACCTCTGGATCGGCTTTGGCTCATCCGGCACGTTCAAGGTCGGCACCTGGACGCCGGTCTGGGTGCAGCTTCGCGGGGGTGACCAGCGGTTCGACGGGTTCCTCGAGGTCGTGGTCGCCGACGACGACGGGACGCCGACGTCGTACTTCACGAGGGTGAGCGTCGACGCCCGGTCGAGCCAGGGCTTCCCGGCGTATATCCGCCCCGGCGCCCGGGATCCGGACCTGACCCTCCGCATCCACGACCGCGACCAGCGCCTGGTGGCGAGACTTCCGCAAGATATGATCCTTCGACGTCCGCCGGTGGCGGTGAGTCCGCAGGAGACGATGATCCTCGCGATCGGCCGGGCGTCCGGGCTGGAGGCGATGGCGGAGATCCCGGGCTTCCGATCGGGAATGGCAGCGCAGGCGCCCTCGTCAACCGGAGTCGCGGTACCGAGCGGTGGCGGAGAGCCGATCGTGGTGGCCCGGGTCGACCCGAGAATGAGCCGGCTCCCCGGGCGATGGTACGGGTACGATGCCGCCCGCGCCGTCGTGGTCGACACCGCGGATCCCGAGGTCCTCAAATCGCTCGACGGCCTTCGTGGTCAGCCGCTGGTCGACTGGGTGAAACGAGGCGGCCACCTGGTCGTCACGGTCGGGGCGAACTGGCAGGCAGTCCGCGACAGCGTTCTCGGCCCGATCCTGCCGGGCCTGCCCGCCGGTCAGGAGCAGGTGGCCTCGCTCGACGCCCTGGACATCTTCGCCGGCGCCTCGCACCCGATCACGCCGCCCGGCTCGCCGCGGGTGCTCGTCACCAGGCTTGACGAGATCAAGAAGCGCGGTGGCGTGAACCTCGCCCCGATGTCCGGCCTGGCGGCTGTCGTCCGCGGGTCTGCCGGTTTCGGGCGCGTTACCCTGATCGCGACCGATGTCGACAACAAGCTATTCTCCGACTGGACCGATCGCGGTCTCTTCTGGGCCCGCGCCGTCGATCTCCGTTCGCACCGCGGAGAGGCGAACGTCGGCCCGCTGGTGATGGGCGCCGGTCGGTTCAATCGCTGGAACATCAGCGAGATCGCCGGCCTCCTTCGCGCCTCGCTCGAGCAGTTCGACGGCGTCCGGCTGGTCCCCTTCGGTTGGGTCGCGTTCTTCATCTTTCTCTACATCGTGCTGATCGGCCCCGGCGACTACTTCTTCCTGAAGAAGGTGGTTCGTCGGATGGAGTACACCTGGATCACGTTCCCGACGATCGTGGTGGGGGTGAGCCTGCTGGCGTACTACGCGGCCTACCTTTTCAAGGGGAACGACCTGAGGATCAACCAGGTGGATGTCGTCGATGTGGACCAGGTCGCCGGCCTGGCGCGCGGCGAGACCTGGGCGGGGCTGTTTAGCCCGCAGAACCGCGACTATACGATGCGGGTCCTGCCGCTCTCCCCCGACCGCGAGCCGCCGCCTGAGGCGACCTCCGCCAACGCCGAGCCGCCCCGCCCGCCGGCCGGGACCGAGATTCTCATGAGCTGGTTCAGCTCGCCCGAGGACCAGTTTGGCGCGATGGGGAACAGCAGCCGCCGATTCAGTTTCGGCAACGGCGGCTACTCGTACGGAGCCTACACCGACCTCGGCATCGAGCCGGGAAACGGGGCCGTCGAGAGTCTGCACGGAGTCCGGATCCCGATCTGGAGCACCAAGTGCGTCTCCGCCCGGTGGTTCGGGCTGTCGCGACCCGTTCTCGACTCGGACCTTCGGCCCGTCGGCATCGACCGGCTTCAGGGAACGATCACCAACCGGCTCGACGTCGAGCTGAAGGACGCCATCGTCGCGTTCCGTACCCACGTCTATCTCGT
The DNA here is from genome assembly GCA_027451455.1 of Planctomycetales bacterium. Taxonomy (GTDB): domain Bacteria; phylum Planctomycetota; class Planctomycetia; order Isosphaerales; family Isosphaeraceae; genus JAKAUH01. Next base: position 3,549 of record DAIDJI010000541.1, read on the forward strand.
CGGGACGATCGCCCCCCGCGCCACGATCCGCGTCGAGCTGGCACCGAGCGAGCGCGACCTCTCCGGCTACCTGAGAGACCGGAAAAAACTCTACTCCCAGCCTGATCCCGGGGCCGACCCGCAGTTCAAGATCGATCGCGCCGCCCTGGTGCTCGACGCGATGTTCCACGCGAGCGAGGCCAACGCCCCCAACGAGCGTGCCCTCGCCAACGACGCCCTCGACGAGCTCGACCTCACCGGCCAACTGGTCCTCGGCCGGCCGATGCTCGCCGCCCGGGTCGACCGCCCCGGCGCCCGTCTGATCCTCGACAACCCCCCCTCGCCGCCGCAGTTCGAGCGGACGAGTGTGCTCCGCGTGATCCTTCCGCTCGGCGAGGGCGGCTAGGGTCGGGCATCCACCTGGGGCCGCCATCCGACGATCAGATATTCGAACTTGACGCTTGAATATCAAAAAGCCTTCTTATTCCATCGGTCTTCCGGCACGAAGAACCTCCGCCCGCCGACCCGAGGCGCAGACGACCGGGGACCGCATCCGAGACGAGACCCGACGAGAGGCCACCGCGATGATCGAGACGGCCAAATTCAGCCAGAGCGGGCAGCGCGTGCGCAAGAACGCTGCGCGCGTATGGGCAAAGCCAGTGAAGAGAACACAGTTTGTGACCATGACAGATAAGCCGGGGTCCGCAGCGTGGGCAATGCCAGAACGCCCAGCCTATGCGCCGGCCAAGATACTGCATGAATTGTATTCACAGAAGTATGGCGCATGAGCGGCACTATCGGCACCGACCCTAGTATCAAGTATTCTGTCGTACCAAGCGGCGGCATCATCTCTCTTACGCTAGCGTCTAAATCGGCCACAGGAT
>DAIDJI010000542.1 GCA_027451455.1 Planctomycetales bacterium
ACCGCTCGCCCACCGCGAGCTGGAGATACGCCGTCACGACACGGGCTTTCGTCACCGTATGGTGGAGGTCGGTGACGTCCGCCACCCTCCGCCAGAGGTCGCCCGGGCCCAGGACTCGCGTCACGCCACCGACCGTGAACTCCAGCCGACCCTCCAGCATGATCCCCATCTGCTCGTGAGGATGCGAATGCTCGCCCACCGCCGAACTCGGGTCAAATCGGACCACCGAGAGCATGATCCCACGACCCGCCGTCGTCCGGATCTCCACCCCCGGGAAGATCTGATGCCGGGACCCTGAGCCGGCTGGCAGGAAGTAGCCGTCCGGGTCGGCGATCGTCGGTGCAGAGGCGGACTCGGAGGCACGATCGGGCGTCGTCGGGTCGATCATCGGACCTGTCCATAAGCGTTGGCGATCCAGGTCTCCGTCGCCTGGAGAAATTGCTCGCGGTTCCCGTTATAAATGTCCTTCAGCACGTCGTCGAGCCCCGCCCCCCCTCGTCCGAGCATCTCGACCAGGAAGGACCGGAACCCCTGGCGGAAGTATTCGTCGTGCGTCAGGCATTCCACCAATCCGAAACCGGCGGCGCGAAGCTCGTCGGCGGGGAGCTGGTCGCCGAGCGCCTGGGCGCCCCGGGTCTGCCAGCCCTGCTGCACCGCCTGGAACGCCCCCTGGCGGAGGTGGCGGTAGTACGGACTCCTCGGCTCGATCGACGACGCCAGATACGCTCCGATCCCCTCGCGAAGCCAGCGTGGGGCATTCCCCGCCGCCGCCACGGATCCGTTCCCCATCGCCTCGGTCAGCACGCCCAGCAGCGTACGGTCGGGGACGGCCTCGGCCTCGTCCGACGACTTCCGCCCGCGGCCCCGTCGCTTCGTCGCCGGCTGCTCCTTCCCGCCGCCGGCCGGGTCCGCCGCGGCGATGTACGGCTGCGGGACGTCGAACCGGACGCTCCATTTTGGGTCGGCCTGGTCGAAGTCGCGCCCTTCCACGGTCCGGATGAACTCCACGAACGTGTTGTTCTCATTGAAGACGTACAGGCTCACCTTCTCGGGCCAGTCCATTGCCTGGGCCCCGAGCATCCGCCGGAGCTGGTTGTACTGCGTCTCCAGTCCCTTGACCACCGAGGAGGCCCGGTCGGCCGGCAGGTTGCTGAGCAGGAGGAAATGCGTTCCTGGGGTGACCTCGGCCTTCTGCTTGGCCCCCGACTGCTTCCAACGCTCGTGGCCGGCCGCGATCGTCTTCTCGTCCCGATCCTTCGGCGACATCCGGGCCAGGTTCATCCGGCGGAGCTGCTCGGGAGTGGCGGCGTACGATTCCATCGGCTTTTTGGGATCGATCCCGGCGTCGATCCGGGCGCCTTCCTTGACCCATCGGGTGATCGTCGCGATTGCCTCGGCCGAGAGCGCCCGATTGGCCCCCTGGGGCATCTTCGGGTCCTCCTCGCCGTTGATCCGGAGGATCAGGTGGCTTTCCTCGGGCTTGCCCGGGACGATGACCTTGTGGGCAGGTGTTCCCTTCTGCAACGAATCGAAGGACGAAAGGTCGAGCTTGCCACGGCGGAGGCCGATTCCCTCCTTGCTGTGGCATCCACTGCAATTGGCGACGAGGATCGGCGCCACGTCGACCGAGAACTTCAGTCCGTCGGTCGAGGTCGACGTCGAGGGTTTCGCCTCGTCCTTCGGGGCCGACTTCTTCGGGCTCGTGGCCTTGCCGCGCTTGCGGACCGGGCGTGATTGGCGCGGGCGAGACGTGGGGCGGTCGTCGGTGGGCGGCTGGCCAAAGGGATCGGTACCGGCCGGGTCCTGCGCCGGCGCGACCGCGGCGGCCTGGGCCTGGTCGGGCCAGGTCTCCGATTCCGGACCAATCCCCAGGGAGGCCGCCACGAAAATCCAGATGACGGCTCGACCCGGTACCCGCCCTCGTACGATGCGCGACATCTCTTTGCCCCCGATGACCCGTCGGACCCCGTCGCCCCATTTTTCGCCCGACGCGCGACTGGAGAAGGGCCGCCATCCCCGCGAGCGCGGGAACTGCCCCGAAAATATACAGTTCGCCCGGAGCGGCGTGACTCCGAGGCGGCCCGCCAGCGCGCGACCGATCGCGATTCTAAAGCGATTCGCAGAGCAGCCGAATTGTGACCAGCCCCCCTTCCTGGCTGTAGTAGAATTGCCGCGACCCAATCCGGATGTGCAGGTAGACCCCCGTTTGGTCCACGTCCGGGATGTACACGACATCGCCCGCCGATGGAATCGGCACGGCATCTCGCGCCGGCACCCTCGCGATCGTCAACGCCCGGCGCTCATCCCAGAATTCCAGTTCCACCATGTTCGTTCTCCTGAGAGAGCCTGTTTGCGGATCTCTTGGCCCATTAATCTACCCGATCCCCGTTCCCCTGTAATCCCTCGGTTTCCTGCACGCTTGACGGATTGAAGGAATGAAGGACACTCAAGACGATGGGACGAGCAAACCCGAGGGGCAAGATGTGGGCCGTTGCGAGGGATCCCGGCGGGAAGTTGGGATGGGAGGGGGATTGGGGATGGTCTCAGCGCGGGTGGATCGCGGGTTACGGGCGGCCCGGCTGGGGCTCTCGATCAATGTGGGGCTGGTGGCATTGAAGCTGGTGGCGGGGGTAGCGGGCCGGAGCCACGCGCTGGTGGCCGACGCGGTGGAATCGTCGCTGGATGTGGTTTCGTCGCTGGTGGTCTGGGCGGGTCTGAGGATCACGGCGAGACCGGCCGACGAGGATTATCCCTACGGCTACGGCAAGGCTGAGGCACTGGCGACGGGGGTCGTCGCGATGCTCCTGGTGGGGGCCTCGGCGATGATCGCGACGGCGGCGATCCGCGATATCGGCTCGCCGCAGGACACACCGGCGCCGTTCACGCTGGTGGTGGTTCCGGCGGTGGTGGCGATCAAGGAGGCGATGTATCGGCGGGCGTGTCGGGTGGGCCGAGAGACGGGCAGCCTGGCGGTCCAGGCGGATGCCTGGCATCACCGGAGCGATGCGATCACCTCGGTCGCGGCGTTCGTCGGAATTGCGGTGGCGATCGCTGGCGGACCGGGGTGGGAGTCGGCCGACGACTGGGCCGCGCTGGCCGCTGCGGCGATCATCGCGTTCAACGGGTTCCGAATGCTCCGACCCACGCTCGCCGACCTGATGGACCGCCGACCGGACGGCCCGGTTGTCGACCGGATCGCCGACGCCGCCCGCGCCGTCGAGGGCGTTCGAGCCACCGAGAAACTCCGCGTCCGGAAGCTCGGGACCACCTACTTCGTCGACATCCATGTTCAGGCCGACTCCGAGATGACCCTCTTCGATGCCCATGTCCTCAGCGGTAAGGTCAAGGGTGCCATCCACGACGCCGTTCCGGATGTCGCCGGCGTCCTCGTCCACATGGAGCCCTATTTTTTTAGTAATTAGTAATTAGTAATTAGTAATTGGTAATTACTTGTTTTAAAAGAGTGGGATGGAATGGTTTGCCGGTGGTGTGGCCCGGCGACGCCTGTGGCCCTGAACCAATTACCAATTACCAATTACCAATTACCAATTACCAATTACCAATTACCAATTACCAATTACCAATTACCAGGTCCAAAAGCATGGCAAAGTTGGACATCGCGATCGAACACGGCCAGACGGCGGAAGCGGCTCGGTCGAACTTTGAAAAGGCGATCGAGGCGGCCCAGAAGCAGTACAGCCGGTACATTCAGCGGGTGGAGTGGTCGAAGGACCGCGAGGTGGCCGACCTATCGGGCCCCGGGTTCGCGGTCCGATTGTCGTTCGACGACCGGAAGGTTTACGCGAAGGGGACCGTCCCGGCCATCGCCAAGATGCTCGAGGCGCCCATGAAGTTGTTCCTCGCCCGGGTGCTGAAGAAGTAAGAGGATGGGCGATCGGCTGGCTCAGCGGCCTCTTGCGGCGTGGAGGTGCGCGGCGATTTCCTCGGGAGTGAGCGCGCGGTCGTAGAGGGCCAGTTCGTCGATCATTCCTTCGACCCCCACTTCGGGCGGGTGGTTTCCTCGTGTGGAGAGCCCGAAGATCCGGACGATCTCGCCCCGGAGATCGCCCGAGATGCCCAGTTTCGACTCACCGTCGACATGGACGCGGAGCTTCCCCGGTGCGCGGACGATGACCAGGTGATGCCAGGTCCGGGACGTGATCGGGGCCGGGATGATCGTTGATGTTCCCTCGGGCCGGGCCTCGTTCGTCGAGCCCTCCCAGAACCACGTTTCGAGGGAACAGGTTGCGGGGAGGCGATCGAACGGAGGCTTCAGATAGCCGCCGGCCAGGTAGGCCGCGCGGTCGATGACGCGCATCCCCGCGTCGGCCGCACGCTCGTGCAGCGGCACGCTGCGAAAACCCATCGCGGCGGATACCGCGAGCAGCGCGACGACCGGCATCAG
>DAIDJI010000543.1 GCA_027451455.1 Planctomycetales bacterium
CAGCGCTCTGAACGGCCCAGTCTTCATCGCCGAGGTGCAGGATGGTCTCCAGCTCAAAGGAGTCCGGCAGATTCGCGATCGACAGGTCGAGCGTTGCCATCGTTGTCGAGCTGGCGTCGTCGATGAAGGTGACTGAGACGTTCGGGGTGGTCATGGCATCTTCCTCCAATCGAGCCAAGAGGGAAGATGGGGGCAAAGGGGATGGCAAACCCTTGAGCCCTAACTCCTCTTGGGCGAGACGTTTTCCAGCCAAATTCTGGCGGCCCGCCACGACTCTCTTTCGCCGATCAATCGCGGCAAGAGTCATCAGGCGCACGAGACCGCCCGAAACCCCCTGCCGACGAATCGCCCGGTGGTTCGTGCGCCATCGGCATCAACCCGCACGAATAGCCCCGGCGAGCCGGGGACCGGCTCGTAATGCGGGAACGGCCGGGAGGCGAGATATCCGGCGAGTCGCCGGCGCCCCGCCTCCGATCCGACCGAGGCCAGGCATTCGGAGAGCGGGACCGCCCCATCGGAATGCGCCCGGTCGGGGAGCCGGCCACCTTCGAGCAAGGGTTCGATGGCCCGACCGAGCCGCGCCCACGACTCGATCTGATCGGCGATCGAACGGCCCGCGACCTCCCCGATCGCGCGGGCCTCGTGGATCAGCTCATCGGAGATCTCGACGGGTTGGCTCATGAATTCATCGTAGCGGGCCATGGTCGGGACAGGCAAGGCGCCGGCCGCGTCCGTCCTACGCCCCCCGCGCCGGCAGGGCCGCATGGCGGGTGTCGATCGCGGTTAGCTCCTCTTCGGGGAACGTCCGAAGGAACCCCAGATATGCCGCGCCCAGGGCGCCGGCGAAGGCCGAGAAGTGGCCGTCGGCCAGGACAAGACCGCGGAGGATCTCCGGGACCGTCTGCTGGGCAAAGGCGTCCTCCATCGCCCGGCGGAGCCGGACCGAGCAGGTCGGGACCTCGCCGGCCAGGACGATTTTCTCCGGCGCGAAGATGTTGGCCAGGTTGGCCGCGAGGATCCCCAGCTCGCTCCCGACCCGCTCCAGCAGGCCGCCGACGATCGCGTCGGATTCGGCGGCGATCAGGTCGGTCAGTGTCAGATCGTCCCCCTTCGCCAGCAATGCCCGGTGGGCCGGCGCCGGTCTGGCGTCGCGAAGCTCCTCAAGGAGGCGCCGGACGATCCCCGTTGCCGAGACCAGCTCGGTCATCGTTCGGGCTCGGCCGTCGACCGGGAACGCCGACTGGCCGACCTTCCCGGCCAGCGCGTGGTGGCCGGTGTAAATCTTGCCGTCGATCACGATCCCCAGGCCGACCCCCGACCGCGCCACCAGGCAGAGGAAATGCCGATGCCCCCGCCCGGCGCCCCGGAGATGCTCGGCGAGGGTCAGCGCCCGGATGTTCTCCTCCATGTAGATGCCGCAGTCGAACCGGGGCCGGAGGCTCTCGACCAGTGGGATATCATGGAAGCCGGGTCGGAGGTCGTAATGCGCGATCCGACCGCCGCGGAAGTCCAGCCGCCCCGGCGCCGCGAGCCCGACGGCCAGCAAGGGGCTCTCCCCGCCGATCGCCGCGGTCTCGCTGGCGAGCCGGCCCACGATCTCCAGGACCGCCTCGGGGCTGAGGTTCGCCCGGAGCGGTTGCTCCCGCTGCGCCACCACCTCGCCCGAAAAATTCACCAGCGCCGCTCGGACCCGAAGCGCCTCCAGGTCGATCCCCAGAAAATGTCCGCACGCGGGGTTCAACCAGACCGGCACGGGCGACCGACCCCGCCGGGTCGCGCCCGGGTGGTCCTCCAGCAAGACCCCCTGCGCCAGGAAGTCGTCGATGTAGTTACCAACCGTCGAGGCGTTGATATTGAGCCGCCGCGCCAGGTGCAGCCGCGAGAGCCTCGGCTCGCGAAACAACAGGTTGAGGATCCGGTTGCGGTTGGCCGTCCGCTTCGACTCGCGCGGCCGATGCGTGTTGTTGACCACCGCCATGCCGTCCACCCCGCCTCGGAAGGTCGCCACCCGGATGCCGTCCACGCTGGACGGCCGATATCCCGATCGACCCGCCTCGAGGCGGGGCCGTCGGGATCCGCGCCCATTCTATCGCGACGGAACCGTCCATACACAGAGGTGAGTCTGATCCAGGATTCATCACCCTGCCGAGGGATCTCGACGTTCGACCCAGGTCAGTAAGCATCCGACGAGATCACCTCGCCGTTGGCCTTCGTCCCCAGCGACCACCAGGTATACATGTTGATGCTGCTCTTGATGAAGTGAACGCTTCCATCCGCGAAGAGAACGTTGGCGCCGCCGGGGTGGTTGCTGTTGGCGTTGGCGAAGGTCGCGTCGTTGGGATAGCCGCCGCCGGTGTATCGGCAGTCGCCCCACTTGTAATTCGTCGAGCTGGGCGGCACGATCGTGTTGAACATTGTCATCCCGAGCGAGCCGATCTCCCAGAAAATGCCGCGGAACTCGTTGATCCCCTGGCCGCTGTTCCAGGCGAGGTTGCAGGCGTTGAGCCCGGCCATCACCGCTGTCGAGTTCTGGTTGGCGTCGTACTGTTGCGCCGCTCCGCCGGCGCCGCTGATCCCGGTCATTGAGTTTCCGGGGTAGCCGTTCGACGCCTGGCCGTTACTCACCAGCGCCTCGGAGAACGCCACCGTGTTCGAGGTCCCGTCAGTGACCGACCGGATGCCGTAGCTCCGATACCACCAGAACAACCCGGTGCTTCCCTGGTTCGCCCAGGACCCCCTGGTATACACGATGTTGTTCGGGCTCAGTGTCGTCGTCCCCGACGAGGCCACATAGCTCAGGTCGAGCATGTCGGTCCGCTTGTCCGCCGGTCGGACCAGCGAAAGACTCCCCGCGTTCGGGTCCGACGGGCAAAGGAACGCCGCCACCCGCTGGCCGGTCACCGTCGAATTGGCGTAAAATCCAAGACTGTTCGGTACATTGTTGTTGAGGTTGAAATTGATCGCATTGTACATCGCTGTCTGCTCGAGCTGATCGAGCATCATCGCATGGCTGCTCCAGCAATCCCAGGTGTAGGTCGTCAGCATCAGATGACCCGGGAAATTGCAGTTCGCCACCCCCAGCGGGAAGCAGTTCGCCGCCTGGTGATAGTTATGCATCGCCAGACCGATCTGCTTCAGGTTGTTGGTGCATTGCAACCGACGAGCCGCCTCGCGCGCCGCTTGAACCGCCGGGAGCAACAGAGCAATGAGAACAGCAATAATGGCGATGACGACCAGCAACTCAATCAGGGTGAACGCGTGGCGCTCCGCCGGACGATGACCACGGACCATGACGGCCTCCTCTTTTTTCTGCGACCCTGATCATGCTGGAGAAAGGTGGGGAAGATGATTCCCCAACCTCCATGGGAGCCATCTATCCCCGCCGCGTCAAGATAAATTTTTGCGAACAGAATATTGTCGAATGCCCGCGAGGATCCGGGAGCGCCTTATCGCGTCGACCTGGACCCTGTTACCCGCGCGTGAAGAGGGCCCTCGCCCGTGGTTGACACCTGGGGAACTGTAAGTTTCACGCGTTTCTTCCTGGAAACAACCGACGATTCCTGTTGTTTCAATGAAGCATTCTTCTGAAAGGGGTCACTCCAAACTTGACTTGTTGTATAATCTGGTGTTATGGCTCGCCGATCTTTGAGCGAGGCTCAAACAAGAGTTTTTCGATCTGAGGGTTGATCGATGCTGTCGAAGCGATGTCCGCTCCGCAGGCAGGCCGAACGTCGTCGTCGGGCTCTTGGGCTGATGGTCGAGGCGATGGAGAGCCGGATCACACCGACCGTCTTCACGGGAGTGGCCTCGGTCGCCCAGTTACAGGCGGATGTGAACGCGGCCGGTCAAACGGGCGGTAACAGCATCATCGAGATTTCCGGATCGATCATGCTGACGGCCTCTCAGCAGATCGTGATCGCGAACGGCTCAAGCGGCTCGGAAACCCTGACGATCGAGGGGCTTGCGGCCTCGCCCACACAGACGAAGATCTCGGGGGGATCGGTCTCTCGGGTTTTTGAGGTTCTGGGGAGTGCCTCCGTGATTTTCAAGGATCTGGAGATCACGGGCGGCAAGGCGACCGACGGAGGCGTTCTGGGGGGGGCGGCGGCGCTTGGTGGTGGGCTTTTGATCGACGGCGGCAAGGTCACGTTGAGCGATGCGAACGTCGCCTCCAACTCGGCGGTTGGTGTCACGGGGGCCATGGGTGCCAGCGGTGCGGCGGGACAGGCCGGCGGGAACGGCGGCGCGGGGAGCGATGCGCGCGGCGCGGGGAAACTGAGCCATGCTGTACCGGGTAAAGAAGCCAGGCGGGAGACAGAAAGGGAATCGGCGGATGGCGATGAACTACGAGCGCAAGGATGCGGTGAAGCTTCCATGGGCGCATCTGCGCTTGCCGCC
>DAIDJI010000544.1 GCA_027451455.1 Planctomycetales bacterium
AGCCGGGTGGGATCGGAGGCTTGGCGGAAGACCTCACTTGCCCTGGAACCATCCGGGGCACCGAAATGTCCCACGGCCTCCGTCAGAGTGTGCCCCTGGTCGGTCAGGTCGTAGTAATTGAACTTCCCTTCCCGACTCGGTGTGACGAGGCCGGAGACCCGCAGGAGGCCCAGATGATGGCTGACGGCGGGCTGGCTCTGACTGCCCAGGGCTTCGCAAAGCTCGCCGACGTTGTGGCTCTTGTCGGTGAGCAGCGAGAGGATCTGGAGCCGGGTCGGGTCGGCCAGGAGCCGAAATTGGTCTGCAACTTCCCGTACGACGAGATCGAGCGGAGGCCCAGCCTTTTCGGTGTCCCCACGATCCGGGAGGTCGTTCTCTTCCGGCTCCTCATCCTCTTCATCCGGTTCGAGTCCCGGTCCCTGGTCAATCTCCAAGCCTTCAGGTTCCGGCTCATCGACCCCATCGTGGGACCGGGGAGCAACCTCACGGCCGAGGTCCAGGCCCTCCGACGAGGGCTCTTCATCCCCCTCAGAGTCGTCCGGCATGACGCTACGAGGCGGGGCGTAGAATCCGTCCACCTCGGGTCGTGCGACCTGATGGGACCGCCGCAGGGCATCCGTGAGGTCGGCGATCTCCTGTGCGGTTCCATCGGCCTCGACGACAGTCCCATCGAGGAGAACAATCCTGGCCTTCATCGCCGATGTCTCCCGTCCGACTCCAACTCAGACTCTGACCGGCACCGCCGCCCCGTTCGCCTCGGCTCGCTGCCACTGGCTCCGCTGCACGATCTCCTCGCAGAGCGAGCGATAGAGCTTGGCGAACTCGGGGGTGTACTTGGCGCTGAAGCTGCTCGGATTCCGCCCCGGCTCCGTCGCCTCGGCGATCTTGGCGGCGTTCGGAATCACAGTTTCGAATGGCCGGGGCATCTGCCCGTAGGGCTCGATCCCCTTCGCCGTGGATTCGATGACGTTGCAATGCATCTGGTTCTGCTTCCGGAAGAGCGACCAGAGGGTCCCGAGCCGCTCGATCTTGACGCCCATCCGCCGGATGCGATCGAGGAGGTAGAGCGATCCACGTACGGAGAGCCGATCGGGGATGGCGGGCACGATGAACGAATCACCGACCTCCAGGAAGGTCTTCACCTGGATGGCGATGCTCGGCGGGCAATCGACGATCGTGAAGTCGTAGTTGGCCTCAAGCCACCTCCTCAGCTTGGCCCTGCGTTTGCGGAACATCGCCAGGAACTCGTCGTTCGACTTGTGGCCACGCCGAGCCTTCGCCATGTTGGTCGAGAAGTCGTCGATGCGGATCGAGCACGGGAGGACCGAGAGTGTCGGCAGACCCCCGCCGATGTCCGAGACCTTGTTCTCCACGAAGTAGGGGATCTGGCCGGCGTTGAACTCGTCATCGAGCATCGCCGCCAGCAGGTCGTGGAGGGTCTTCCTCTTGTGTTCCAGCTTCAACTGCCGGCTCTCCCCCAGCACCAACTCGCCGGACATACACTGGTGGTCGGCGTCGATCAGCAGGGTGCGATAGCCGGCGTCGGCCAGGCATTCGGCGACGGCGACGGCGTTGGTCGTCTTGGCCACGCCGCCCTTGAGGTTGATGAACAGCAGGATGGACATGGTGAGGCCCCGAGGTCGTGCGGCGGTAGGCCCGATCCTCATGCCTGATGGCGGGAGGGATGACGATTCGAGCGAGGCTCCCGGGCGACGGTCATCTTGATGGCCACCTCGCTCCGCCCATCACCCCATCCCTGCAAGGCGACTCGGACAGACAGCCTAAACCCAAGTCTAGTCCAATTCAAGCATTCTCTCCGGCTTAATGATTTTGGTCATCATCCTTTGGGACGAGCCCGAGGGGCGAGGGTCCAAGACCAAGGCGTGGCCATCCGTAAGGCTCGTGCCGGAGATCATTGTAGTTTCGATTGTGGTGGCCCGGTATGATCGAGAGCCGCTGGGCCGCAAGTCCTTGAGTCGCCCAAGAATCCGAGGACGTCCGAGTTGCCCCAGTCCATCCCCAAAGGTCTGACCCGAGATCACGTCCTCCGGGCTCTCGCCGACCTGGACGCCGGGGTCGAACTTCCCTTCGGAGCACCCACCGGGTACGAACTCGTCCACGACGGGAAGCGCTACCCGCCCAAGGCGGTCATCGGACTGGCCCATCGCCACCTCTTTGGGAGCCTCCTTCGGCCCGAGGAGTTCAGCGGCGGTGAGGCCCCCGGCCAGGCGAACTTCGTGCTCCGGGAACTCGAGTTCACGGTCGAGAAGAAGATCGCCGGGACGTCATCCGAAATCGTCGAGGAGGCATCGGAGCGGAAGCGGCCCTGGTCCCGTGAAGAGGTCGATCTGATCGTCGCCGACTACTTCCTGATGCTCCGGGTCGACCTCGCCGGGGAACCGTACAGCAAGGCCGACCACAACCGGGCCTTGCAGCCGCTCCTGGACGGCCGGTCGAAAAGCTCGATCGAGTTCAAGCACCAGAACATCAGTGCCGTCCTGGTCGGCATGGGGCTCCCGTATATCGACGGCTATAAGCCCGCCAGGAACTACCAGCGGACGGTCCTGCCCCAGGCCATCGAGGACTACCTGATCCGGCACTCGGACTTCTTCGAGTTGCTGGCCGACGGCGTGGTCCTGAACCCCGTCGCCGCACCAGCGATCGGCGACCGTCCCGTCGAAGCGGTCTTCGAGGATCGGCCCGAGCGGATCGTCGTCCCGTCCAGCGACGAGAAGCCCTGGATTTCCAGGAAGGGCAAGCGGATCGACTTCGCCCGCCGGGACGCCATGAACCGGCACCTGGGCCAACTGGGGGAGAAGTTCGCCGTCGAGATCGAGAAGGAGCGGTTGCTCTTCCACGGCCGTGACGAGGGCGACCAAGGCCGAGAAGGATGCCGCCCTGCGGCTGAAGCGGGCGAAGGAGGCGTCGATCCTGCTCAAGCACGTCAGCGACCCGACACGGCTCCACGTCGTCCTCCTGCTCGGCGAGGGCGAGCGGAACGTCGGGGCGATCTGCGAGATCCTGGATCAGAGCCAGCCCGGCACCAGCCACCACCTGGCCCTCCTGCGGCACGGTGGCATCATCGCCCCTCGCCGTAAGGGCAAGAACAACTTCTACGCCCTCACCGAGCGGGGCGAGCGGCTTGTCTCGATCGTCAGGAAGATGCTGGGGTGATACGGCCTCACGTCCCAGGAACTCGAACACCCGGTAGTCCCGGACATGGGGAGCCGGGTTTTTCTTTGCGCCCTACTCAAGAGCCGGACCATCCCGTCGCTCCCGACGGACCTCGATGGCACCCCCAAGTCGTCCGCAACGGGACTCCCCCAGTGGCACCCGAGGCACTCACACATCGTCAGGGGGCCGCCGGTCGGGGATGAATGAGGTGCGCCGGCAGTTCCGCGAGATCAAGGGCATCATGGACGGCAGCGCCAAGCCCGACTACTCGCGCGCAGTCGACCTGCTGACCCGCGCGGCGATCCGCGAGATGATCATTCCCTCGCTGCTGCCGATCCTGGTGCCGGTGGTGCTGGTGGTGGTGATGAACTACCTCATGGGCCCCGGGGCCGGCATCAAGGCGCTCGGCGGACTGCTGATCGGCACCATCGTCACGGGACTGTTCGTCGCGGTGTCGATGACGACCGGTGGGGGCGCCTGGGACAACGCCAAGAAGTACATCGAAGAAGGTAACTTCGGCGGCAAGGGCTCCGAGGCACACAAGGCCGCGGTGACCGGCGACACGGTCGGTGATCCGTACAAGGATACGGCGGGTCCTGCAATCAACCCGCTGATCAAGATCATCAACATCGTTGCGCTGCTGATGATCCCGCTGCTCTGAGACAAGCGCGGTCCGGGTGACTGCGGCCGCCGCGGGCGGCCGCAGTCACGCTGCGCAGGGCGTCTCAGGCCTGGCCGGCGCGCGATTGAGTGAGCACCGCACTCACCAACCGATTCAACCGCTCGCAGTAGGCCGCCACCGGCGCATCGGCTTCCGCCTGTTTGCCGATCAGCGCCTGACGGATGTCTGCCAGACGCCGCTCGATGCGCTCATCGACCGTCATCGAGCGGCAGATCAGCGCACTGACGCAGGCGGAAATCTCTGCATCCAGAGCACGCGCGTCGCTGCCCGCGATCTCGACTCCGGCGAGCTCGCTGGGACAGCCTGCGGCGAGATGTTCACACCATAGACGGGCAAGCTGCATAGGCTCTGGGCCTCCCTGCCGCTCGTTCTCGTATGGAAATGGACGCCCTTCATACCACGGTCGCCACGAAGTTGCACCGGACAATTGGCAGCCGGCGCGACGCATCCATGTGGGCCTGCGCCAACAGATACCGAATCAGCGCGACGATACCGGCGGTAACCGATTGATGCGCAAGC